>CAYNEU010000028.1:0-4555 GCA_964396275.1 uncultured archaeon
TCTAGTTTAATTTTCTCCAAAACCTGTTGCTGAAATAACAGTTCCTCTTGTTCTCTTCTTGATTTAATCTCTAAGACCTTCAATTTATTCAAATCTTCTTCTCTTTTTTTCTCTTGAATCTTTTGAATCATTTCTCTAATAGCTACTGTTGGGAAATTAATTTCATTCAATATTAATTCAGCTTGATGGTATTTCTCAATTGATTGATCATATTCACCTTTACTCATTAGATTTTCAGCATCATCCATTATTTTAAAAGCCTTCAACTTGCGATTCTCCATACTTCTTGCGAGATCTTCTCTCTTTTGCAATTCAATTTCTTTAGATTTAAATCTCTCCCGCTCTATCAGCATATGTTCACTGATTTTCTTCTGAAACATATCATCCTCTTTTTGACGTTTTAATGAAGCTTCAAATTCTAATTGTTTTTCTTTTTCTCTCTCTCTTTTCTTTATGGTAATTGTTTGAATTGTATCTCGTAATAATTTTAAATATCCTTCTCCCCAGCCAATATCCTTTAAAAGTTCTATTGCTTTTCTATAATTGTTTAATGCTTCGTCAAAATTTTCAGCTTCTAGTAAAATGTCTCCATCCTCAATTAATCTAAATCCTTCTTGCTGTTTTGTTAAGTTTTGAGCAGAAATACGCTTTTGTTGTTCCATTAAATCTTTTTCTTTCAAAAAATCCGCTTTTTCTCTCTCTCTTTGATATCTAATTAGATCAATAAATGCTTTATCTTCAGTTTCCTTTTTAATTGCCTTTTGAAGGAGTCTTTGTTTACTTAATTCGTTCTCTCTTTTTTTATTTTCAATACTATTGATTGCTTCTTGGATTACTGAAATTTCATCAGTCCATTGAATCTGAGCGAATATATTTGCCACGTTATAATATATTTCGAGTGCGTCATCAAACTTTCTGTAAGAAACAAAATCTTGAGCTTTTTCTAGTAAATCGAATGCTTCCTTCTTCTTTTCTTCACGATAGGAAAGTTCTTTTTCTCTTTCTCTTAAAACAATTTCTCTTTCCATAAATTTTTCGCGCTGAGTCTTCATTTCTTTTGTGATGAGTTCTTGAAATATCTTTTCTCGTTTTTCACGTTTTAATTCAGCTTGCAATTTGAATTGATTTTGTAATTCTGCTTCTCTTTTTCTATTTTCAATTTCTACAATAGAATTTTGAATTAGAGTAATTTCATTTTGCCATTCAATATCCGCAAAAAAGTTTATAGCATATTGGAGGATCTCAATTGCATCGTCAAAATTATTTTGTTTTACATTTTCTTGTGCCTCTTCTAATAATTTAAAGCCTGCTTCTCTTTTTTCCTCGCGATATTGTGATTCTTTTTCACGTTCCACTAACTCAATCTCTCTTATTTTCAGTTTTTCACGTTCTTTTTGTAAATATTTTGAAATTTGTTTTTGGAATGTTTCCTCATTTTTTTCTCTCTCAATAGCATCTTGCAGTTTTTTTTGTTTTTCGATGTTTTGCTGTCTTTGTAAATCTTCAACCTCTCTTATCGAATCCTCAATTAATGGAATTTCTTCTGACCATTGAATTTCAGCAAAAATATTTGCTGCATTTTGATATGCTAAAATAGTATCTTCATATTTTCCTTTTTTTAAGGAATCAATCGCGGAATCCAAAAATTCAAACGCAATATTTTTACGATGTTCAAAAAACTTAATTTCTTTTTCAGTATCTTTGACAACAATTTCTTTCTTTTTTAAACGATCTCGTTCTTTATTTAAAAGAATAGCAATTTGTTTTTGAAAATCTAATTCTTCTCGTCTTCTTTCTTCTACTTTCTTCTGTTCTTCATATTTTTTTGTAAGTCTGCTATGCTTTAGACTTTCTATATTTGAAATTGTGTTCTTGATCATTGATTTATAAGCCTCCCAACCAGAGCCTAAATCTGTGAGTATTTCTAAAGCCTGGTTGTATTCTTTTATGGCATCATCGAAATTTTTTTCTTTTAAAATTTCATCTGCTTTATCTAATATTATGAAAAGATTTTCTTCTTTCAATACTTCATCGCTTCTTTTTGCTTCAAACTCCTTTCTCTTTGTATCTAATTCTTGTGCTGATTGAACTATCTGTTCTTTTTGCTTTTTATAGATTGAGTCTTGAAGAATCATTAAATCCTTTTGTCTTCTCTCTTTTAAATAGTCAGCTGCTAGTTCTCTTTTTTGCTTACTTTTTATTCCATCAATTAAACTTATAATAGGCTGGACGTATGAATCCCATTCTATTGATTTAAGAAGTTGAACTGCTTCATCTAATTTTTCGATTGCTGAATCATATCTTTTTTCCCTTTCAAGTCTGTTTCCAATATCTATTAGATTAAATGCTTTCATCTGAACTTGTTCATCATGCTGTTTCTTCGCTTCAAATTCAATCAATTTTTCCTTTTTCATTTCTGCTTCTTTTTCTAAAACAATTTTTTGCCCCTCAATGTCACTTGTTAATTGCAGCGCTTCTTGCTTTTGCTGAACTTGAAGAGACTCATAATAGGTTTTATCTTTTTTAAGTTTTTCAATTAATAATTGAATATTTTGAGTCTGAGCATCCCAACCGATAGATTCTAGTAGTTCAATAGCTCTTTCATAATTCATTATCGCATTATCGAATTTCTTATCTTTCTCAAATATTTTAGCAGCATCAATATGGGCAAAAGCTTGATTTTGTATATCTTCTTGATTTTTTTTCTGCACTCGGAATTTGTCAATAATTTCTGCTTTTTCAACACTACTCTTTTGTCCAAACATACCAACAACTTGAGGTTTCTCGTCTGGTAATACAGTAGGAATCTGTTGTTTCAAGTCCACTTCCTGTTCTTGAGGTTGCTGAACAGCTTTTTGCTGGTTTAATTCTCTTGTCAGATTATGAATTTTCGATTTTATATTCTCTAATTGAGTTTCAGACCATCTTGCTTGAACTAATAGATTTACTGCAGATGAATATTGTTGGATAGCATCTTCAAAGAACCCATCAAATTCCAGTTTCTTTGCACCTTCTAATAAATTAAAAGCTTGATCCTGCAATTGTTCAATTTGAGCTTGAGATTGAACTCGCTGATATAATGTCTCTTTTTGGATAAAATCCTTTAATTCACCAATCCTATCATAAATCTCTTGGATTCTATGCATCAAAAAACCACTCTGCTTAAGAAGATCGGCTGCTTTTTGATAATTTGAAATAGCTTTTTCTACATCTTTCTCTTCTTCAAAATTTTGAGCAAGTTCTAAAAATTTTAAAGCTTCTTGTGCTAATTCCTCTGGATTTTGCAATTTAAACGAAGCCACCTAATTGTAATTTGATTTTAAAAATGCAAACACTTTTCTTACTTTAATTTAACCAATTAAGTAATTAAACTTTTTATATTGTGATTATTATTTTAACTAATTTAGTGAAAACGATACACAATTTTGAATTTACCATAATATTGAATTCAAATTTTTAAATAGAAATTATATACATCAATGAACCTAAAATATGAAAGCAAAAAACGGAAATATTATTATCGATTTTGAACCAATTTCAAGAAGAGTGCTTTTTTCAGATGATTACTCGCTTTATGAAATTCTTTCAGAATTAAACGTGCCAATAAGTTCGATATGTGGAGGTTTGGGGACCTGTGGAAAATGTAAAGTCTTAATTCAACGGGGTAATGAGTATTTGAATAATCCCACTCCTTCTGAAAAAAATTTTTTAAGTAATAATGAAATTGAAAATGGATGGCGTCTCGCTTGTCAAACAAAAATTGATATTAAAAAAAAAGCACATCTTGAAACACTTCAACCCCCACAATTTCGTGTCTTTTTGCCCCGTGAACTCTTACTTGAAGATTTTAACATTTTAGTGTCAGGGATCAGTAAGGGAATTGAAATTAAACCAGCTATTACAAAGATTTTCATTGAAGTAAAAAAACCATCATTAAAGGAACCGATTGCTGATTTTGAAAGCATTAAATCAGCTCTTTTGTCTAAAAGTCTGAATTTAAAGAGAAATGATGAAATTGAGATAGATTTTAACGTTCTAAATGATATTCCGACTCTTCTAAGAGAAAATCAATACAAAATCACTTTAGTTTTATGGAATAATACTAATATTATCACTTGTGAGCCAGGTAATACCCTTGAAGAGAATTTTGGAATTGCTTTTGATATTGGGACTACAACAATTGTGGGGTATTTGATGAATTTGAATAACGGTAAAATTTATGCTGTTGATTCAAAATTGAATAGTCAAACTGCATATGGAGAGGATTTAATAACACGATTAACATTTATAAAAGATAATCAAAAAAATCTTCAGAAATTAAATTCTGCTGTAATATATGATTTAAATGAAATAATTGCAAACGTATGTAATAAAGCAAATATTAAACCTTCTCAAATCTATGAAGCTAGTGTTGTAGGAAATTCTGTTATGCATCACATTTTTTTAGGGTTAAATCCTGTTAATATAGGTTTAAGTCCATTTATTCCAGTTATACAAAAAAATTTGAATATTAAAGCAAAAACTCTAAATCTTAATATTTTAAAAAATGGAAATG
>CAYNEU010000029.1:0-3739 GCA_964396275.1 uncultured archaeon
TTGGTGAGATTAATGTTTTTTCAAATTACAAGCTCCAGTATGGGACTGATTATTAGTGCTGTAATGTTAATACTTTTTGATATGTTATTTTTAAAGATTGGTTTATCTATTACTAAAGCTGAGGTAAAAAAAAATATGAAATGGGTTGTTATTAGCTATGGTATTCAACTTGGAGTTATTTTTTTCATTTGTTCTCCTTTAATATTATCTGGGATGATTGGGGCACTTGGGGATGATCCAGGAATAATAATATTAGTGGTTTTCTTTTCTCTCTTTATAGACGTAAATATTATAAATTTAATTCACAGAATTGGTATTAAAAGATCTGTTGTTGTGGTGTTTTTTGTTGTGGTGCCACTTATATTTGCTATAACCCTTCTTTCCTCTTCAGGGGGAAGTTTTTAATAAATTAATTCATTATTTCTCTATTAATTCTCTTATTTATTTCAATTATCTCATCTCTAGCGGCTTTTCCAAAGTTCTCTTGAGAATATTTTTTATTTTGATGGTATGCATAAATTATACTCCTTGAAGAGTTTACAATTCCACCTAAGCCATTCTTATAAAAACCATTTTTAATATCCTTCGCTTGAGCACCTTGAGCACCGTAGCCAGGTATTAATATGAAAGAATTTTTTACAATTTCTCGCACTTTTTTTAATTCTAGGGGATAAGTTGCCCCGATAACAACACCTAAATTAGTGAAATTAGAAAATTGTACTAAATTCTTACTCCAATCGTGTATAAGCTCAGCAAGAAGAATATAATTTCTCTTCAAAATCCTATTCTCTACTTTATATTCAATAACGTCATTAGGGATCTGTTCTAATCTTATACTAAATAAATCTTGAAATTCTGCACTGCTAGGGTTTGATGTTTTTACAAGAATAAAGACCCCTCTTTTTTTATAATCCAAAAAAGGTTTAACTCCATCAAAGCCTAAATATGCATTAATTGTGCACGCATCTGCTTTAAAGTTTCTAAATAAAGAATAAGCATATGCTTCAGATGTGCTACCAATATCATTTCGTTTTGCATCTAATATTACTAATAAACCATTTTTATGAGCATATTTTATAGTTTCTTTTAAAGCGTTTAAAGCTTCATATTTTTCATAAAAAGCTATTTGAGGTTTTATAACAGGAATCAAATCATAAATATTATCTATTAAAGTTTTATTGAATTCAAGTATAATTTTATTTGGCTCCTTTAATTCTTTGATTAAGTATTGAGGAATTTCTCCTTCATTATCCATTCTGGGGTCAAGACCCATACAGACAACGGATTTTTTATCGTTTATTAATTGAATTAAATCCTCAATAAAATTCATGATAAGTCTAAATTATTATTTATTTTAAATAATCTTGAAAATGCACTTAATAATTATTGACAATGAATGATCCAAATTTTAGAAATTTTTGGCAATGATATATTATTGTCAATTTTCATTAATTTATAATAATGAATAGACCTATCTTATATTTTTTTGTAAAAAATAGTTATAATTTTAGTTAAAAAAATATTAGAATAAATTAGGTAAAAAAATTATGATAAAAAGTATCAATCCCGCAACACTTGAATTAAATGGAGAAGTTAAAGAAACTGATTTAGAAAAACTTGATAAAATTTTTGAAAATTCAAGAAAAGCTCAAAAAATATGGGCAAAATTACCATTAAAAGTTAGAGCGAGAAAAATAATAAAAGTTAATGAAGTGATTTCTAAACAATTTGATGAAATTTCATTATTAATTTCAAAGGAAGTAGGAAAACCTCCTTCGGAGGCTTTTACTAATGAGGTATATAGCGTAGTAGACTCAACATTTCATTATTATATTTCAGTAGAAGAAATATTAGGAAAAGAAGAAGAAATTCCTTTAGGATTTTATGAATCCTTGAATAAAAGAAGCATTTTATTATATAAACCTTTTGGTGTCATATGTGTTATAGGTCCCTACAATTACCCTTTTACAATACCTTTTCAACAAATTGTTCAGAGTCTTATGGCTGGCAATAGTGTAATCTTTAAGCCCTCATCAGATACAGTTCTTGTTGGACAAAAGATTCAAGAAATTTTTAATAATATTAATATACCTGAAAATCTTGTTCAAACTGTCTTTGGAGATGGTTCTAAGATAGGAAATTCTTTAATTGACAAAGCAGATAAAATATTATTTACGGGAAGCACCTCAACAGGAAAAAAAATAATGCAAAGAGCAGCACAAACTTTAACGGAGGTTTCACTTGAACTTGGTGGTAAATCAGCAATGATTATATTTCCAGATGCAGATATTGAAAGAGCGGTGTTAGCAACAAGATGGGGTGTATTCACTAATTCCGGTCAAGTCTGCGCTTCAGTAAAAAGATTATATCTTCATTCAGATATCTATGACACATTTGTAACCAAATTAATTCAATTAACAAAAGAATTAAAACAAGGAATCCCAACAGAACCAGGTGTGGATATTGGTGCAATGATAAATGAAGAACAATTAAACTTTGTAGATAAAATGGTTAAAATTGGGGTAAGTGAAGGTGCTAAAATTTTAATAGGTGGCCGAAAAAATCCGAATTTAAAGGGTTACTTCTATGAGCCAACAATTTTAGTAGATGCCACTAATGATATGAAAGTGGTTCAAGAAGAAATATTTGGACCGGTTTTAGTAGTGTTAAAATTCACAAATAAAGATGAGGTAATTGAGATGATTAATGACAACCAATATGGTTTAACGTCGAGTATATGGACAAAAGATGTAAATTTTGGTCGGAAAATAGCTGAAGAAATAAACACAGGCACAGTAATGATAAATGAGGTTGTTTATACCTTCGCTCTTGCTTCCACACCATGGGGAGGTACAAAAAACTCTGGAATTGGAAGATCTCATGGGAAGCTAGGATTTTATGAAGTAGTTAGACCACTTCATATTAATATAGACCAATATAAAGGTCCAGACCTTTGGTGGACCCCATATGATGACAAATATATGAATTTAGCTGAGAATTTTAAAAATGTAGCTAAAAGTTTAGTAATAAAAGATTTTGAAGATTAAACGGTATTATAAATTTCATCAAAGCGACTTGGAGGGAAACTCCAAATTTAGACCCTTAGCGAGCCACGGAACGCCCTAACGCCATAGAAAGAGGGCGCACTGTTATGATACACGAAGACATGGTCGTAGCGGCGATCAGCAAAGATGGCGCCGCCGAGTTTTCTAATATCAGATGGAGTTTTCACCCAGCTCGACGTCTTCGTATCGAAATTTCCAAGTTTCTGCAACTCTCGATATTGTTCTTCCGTTAAAAGCTCAATACCCATAGCAGCTGCCATATCAATAGCGTTACCTTCTGGATGTACCCCTTTCTTTTCTCTCGCCTCCTGCCCTTCACGGTCGTAACAAACATTTCTGCGGCCTTTAGGACTTTCCGCTGAACAATCATAAAAAACGTATTCGCCCGTCTTTTTATCATAACCAACAACATCCGGTTCACCGCCAGTTCTTTCCATTTCATTGAGTGACCACAGTTTTTCAATATTAGCTTCCAGCTTTGTTTGTACTTTAGCCCATTCAAGACCTTTATGGCGGTTCATGTTTTTCTCAAAACGGGCTTTCAACGCTCTGAGTAGTTCTTCACGTTGTTTTGGTGAAAACTTCTCTTTAGTGCTACTAATGTTGTTCATACTTTTATATTACCTCCGTTGCATAGGTGTGTTAAGCGTATAAAGCGCTTTGATTTCAGGAGA
>CAYNEU010000030.1:0-2473 GCA_964396275.1 uncultured archaeon
GAGACGAGGTTTTAAATATCTTACAACAAGCTGAGAGTGATGGACTAGTTTTACAATCAGGAAATACTGTAAATCCAGAATTTATATGTTGCTGTTGTGGTTGTTGTTGTGCAATTCTTACAAAATTACAGAAACTCCCACGCCCATCAAGAGTTATTTCAAGTAATTACTATGCTGAAATAGATCCTGATTTATGTGTTGGATGTGGAACTTGCGTCGATAGATGCCAAATACATTCAATAAAACTAACTAACAATTTAGCAAAAATTATACAAAAAAGATGTATTGGATGTGGAGTATGTGTTCCATCTTGTCCGGAAGAAGCAATCCAGCTTATAAAAAAAGAAAGAGAAACGAGACCTCCATCATCACAAGAAGACTTATTTTTACAAATAATGAATAAAAAGCAACAATTAAGAAAAAAATAATTTTAGATGAATTTGAAAAATTATCTCTTAAAATCTTTTACTTAACTTATCAATCATATCTTTTGTCATAGAACTAAGATTATAACTAGGATTCCAACCCCATTCTTCCCGAGCAAGTGAATCATCAATCGATTTTGGCCATGAATCTGCAATGTCTTGTCTAAAATCAGGTTTATAATCTATTTCAAATAGAGGTATATGCTTCTTAATTTCTGCTGCAATTTCTCCGGCAGAGAAGCTCATACCAGTTATATTATATACTCTACGCTTTAATCTTAAATTATCTGCTTCTAAAAGGTCAATCATACATTTCAGGCAATCCGGCATGTACATCATAGGTAATATTGTATCTTCTTTTAAGAAGCATGAATATCTCTTATTCTTAATTGCTTCGTAAAAGATCTCAACAGCATAATCTGTAGTACCACCCCCAGGAAGTGTTTCACTACTAATTATTCCAGGAAGTCTCATTGAGCGAATATTTAACCCATATTTTTTATGATAATATTCTGCTAATAGTTCTCCTGCAACTTTCGTGATACCATACATAGTTGTAGGTTGTAGTACTGTGATATTTGGTGTATTCTCTCTTGGAGTAGTTGGTCCAAATGCAGCAATTGAACTTGGCCAAATTATAGTTTTGATATTATATTTTCTACTTGTTTCAAGAATATTGATTAATCCATTCATGTTAATATCCCACGCAGTTTGAGGCATTTTCTCCCCTGTTGCTGAAAGTATTGATGCCATATGAAATATTGTATCTATTTCGTATTCATAGAAAACTCTTGAAAGTGTATTCCTTTCTAAAGCATCTAAATAAATTACTGGACCAGATTTTTTAATCTCATCTGGAAGTGGGGTTTTTCTTCCAGTAGCAATGACATTATCATTTCCATATTTATTCCTTAGAAAGGGAACTAATTCGCTTCCAATTTGACCCGCTGCACCTATTACAAGAATTCTTCTCATTTTTATCAGATTTTATAATGTTAAGTTATTAGTATAATTCATAATTTATTCCTTAAAAAAAGATTTATTCATATCAATCCCACCTTTAACCCCCATTTATAAGATAAGTAAAACTAAAATACTTTTCATAATAGACATAATTATAATTTTACTCACGTATTCTAAAAAAAATTTAAGGTGATATGATGAAAAGAGATCCTGTTGCTTTTCTTAAGGAAGAAATGACCGAATTAAGAAACAACAATCTTGAATGGATTATAAGATATCTTGAACAGGGTTCCAAACCACATTCAATAGTTAATGGAAAGAAAGTTTTAATGCTTAATACTAATAATTACCTTGGTTTAGCAACACATCCAAAAATAATTCAAGCTGCAATTGACGCTACAAAAAAATACGGTGCAGGAGCAGGAGCAGTTCCAGTTATCGCTGGTTCTTTTGATTTAACTAAGCAATTCGAAAAAAAGTTTGCCGAATTTAAGGAAGTGGAGGCATCTATTCTTTGTCAAACTGGATTTGCCGTAAATTCTGGTTTAATTCCTATGCTAGTTGGAAAGCCCGATATTGTAGTCTCAGATGAATTAAATCATGGGTCTATTATTGATGGTGTTAGATTATCTGGTGCTAAACGAATTATCTATAAGCATTGCGATATTGGAGATTTAGAAAGACAATTAAAGGAAGTAGAAAAAGAAGGTCCTAGAAGAATTTGTATTATTACTGACGGTGTTTTCAGTATGGACGGCGATATAGCACCACTTGATGGAATTGCTAAAGTTGCTGAAGATTTTGGAGCTATGATTTTTGTTGATGATTGCCATGGTGAGGGGGTTCTTGGAGAAGGACGAGGTATAGTAGCGCATTTTAATCTGCAAGGAAAGGTTCATGTAGAAGGGGGATCAATGAGTAAAGGGTTTGGAGTTTTTGGAGGAACCGTCGCGGGTTCAAAAGATTTAATTGAATTTTGTGCGAATAAAAGTAGAACGTATCTTTTAAGCACAGCACTTAATACAGGAGTAGTAGCTGAATATAATGCTTTCATTTTTTTTGTTGTATTTTTACGAGTTCTGGTT
>CAYNEU010000031.1:0-4912 GCA_964396275.1 uncultured archaeon
TATAATTCAAAATTGCTGAAATAGCAGGAGTAATGAATGATTTAAATGGATATATTTTAAATTTAATAATTTTTTTCCGAACTATCAACCATGCAATGACATCCTTAATAAAAACAGCTGGAATATACGCCAAAATTACAAAAACCATATCTCTGAAAATTATTACAAATACGTACATAAGTAATACCCGAATTAGTTGTTCAATAATCCATGTCAACATCGCATAACCAGTATGCCCCGTACCCTGGAATACAGGATCAACTAACCAAGAATAAATACCCCCAATATGAAAAAATAATAATGGTATTAAGAATTTGACCGCGGGAGCACCATATTCTTCACCAGCAGCTCCTATCAAAAATTTCGCTCCTGTAGCAAAAAGAACGGATATTATGAAGAAAGCAAAATAATTACCCCATCTAAATGCTTGATATAGATATAGTTTTGTTAATATTTGTTTATTATGAGAACTTGATTCACTGTATGCCCCCAATAGCGTATTTGAATAGAGAGATACAATTTGAACAATCAAACCTAACGTCCATACTAAATTGAACCAACCCAAGTTATTGGAATAGTTGGCTACAAAAATCGACGTTATTATAACTTGTAGAAACCAGCCTATTTGTACAAAACCTTCTCCAATACCTAACTTTGAACCATAACGCAATGATTCTTTTAACTCATCTTTTGAAAAATCAATTCTAAAACATGTTTTTGGTGAAAATCCCTGTTTCTTAAAGACTAAAATGGAAATAAAAAATGTCATCCAAAAATCAAAACATCGAGCAATAGCGTATCCAATTCCTGCTCCTAAGGCTTCCCCGAAAATCGGATTAGCAGCTCCCCATATACGACCAATATACAGAAAACAACTTGCCCTATCAGTAAAAATACAATTTCCCATGCAATATACAGAATTAAATAATAATCTGAGCGTTGCATTCCTTGAAAAGTATACATAAATACTAAAAACACTCCTGGGTATTGAATAAAAGAGTAAACAATAAAAATCCAACTCATGTGAGCGAGATTAGTATAGGGGAAAATAAATGAACCAATAAATCCTATTATCGATATTTGAATAATTCCCGTAAAAATTTGCCACCAAACATAAATCTGAATGTAGTGAATAGCTTTTCCCGGATTATCAACTCTATATTGGGAGAAATATTTAGCTAATGCAAAGCTAGTTCCGAAATCAAATAAAATCCATATGATTTGAAAGAAATTGTAAGCGTAATTATACCACCCCGCAGCCTGAGGATAAGGTTGTATGAACTGAGGCATTATAAAATTAGAGACTAATAATTGTGGTAGAACTAAAATCAATCCAAGGAAAAGTGTAAACAGAAAGCCTCCTAGTTGCCTATGAACTCCAATAACCTCCCATTCATCTTTTAAATCTACATGATCTTCTATCTGTTTCTCTAAAGCCTTCGCTTCTTCTAATTTTTTTCTTTCTTCCTCTTCAGCTCTAATTTTTAAAACTTCAATTGCTTGTTGGTCCATAGCACCTCTGGATTTTCTTTTAACGACAATAAATAGAGCAATAGCTAAAATAACGAGAATAATTATAATGATCCCAATAATCATTTGCTCTAAAAAATGAGGAACTGGCGAATAAGGCCAAGTAGGATATGAGTGAAAAGATAAATTTAGACTCCCAAATGATAATCCATATAAGAGATAATTGAAATAAGGCCATACTTTAAAATCTAGATTTGCACCTTTTTCCAACCATCCCGCAAATAAGATAACCCTTCCACTTCCTTTTACCCTTTCTAATATCAAAGGCTGTCGATATAAGTTAACCTGTAAATTTTTAGATGCAGGATAAACATCCACTATTCTTTCATTTGAGGGATTTAAACTTGCTATTGGGATAATTGTCATATTTTCAGTCTTCATCTCGGGAGCAGAATTCCAGTCTATATTCTTGGAAATTGGATGACTGGCGTTATTAACAATAGAAAGCATTATCTCTTCGTTTAAATCCTTGTTTGATTCAAATATTGTGTTATCAATCAATTCTAATTCTTCTAACAAAGTAGCGTTGTTGTGTAAATATGGTCCCATAAAAACTATTACACCTCCTCCAACATCAGCAAAATTCGAAATAATTTCTTGTTCTAAACTATTTAACTGCGCATCGAATAGTATAACAATATCAATCCATGAACCTATTGATGATAAAGGTTCATTGTCAGAAACTTGGGAAATATTAAAGTTATCTTCATCTATTCCCAAACTTTGGACAAACAAATCATCGTTTCCTTTACTAATTAGTAATATGTTTTTTACATTACTAGCTTGTCCAAAAGAAGGTTTTATTAAAAAAAATACGATAATATTACTAACTATTAATGTTAATAGACTTATTATCAGAATCTTTGAGATTTTCTTGCTAGATTTTGACACAATTATCAAGTAAAATTATTTTAATTTAGCAATTAATAATAAATAGTTCTAAAAAACATTTTTTATTATTGTGTTATAAATGTTTTTCAAGCCATACAAACATATCTTGATATACTTGAGCTCTGCCCTTTTCATTCCATAACTCATGGAGAAATCCATCATATTCTCGATAAGTCTTGTCTTTACTTCTAACGTGTTCGAAAAATTCTTTTATCTTTTCTTTATCTATAATTTTATCATCACCAGCTTGCATTATTAATACAGGGCATAGTAAATTTGATGCATTATCCATCGCCCATCTTGAAAATTTATCAATTTCTATAGCTGATTTAGCTGAAATTACTTCAATCTTGTGTTTATCTGCAATATGTTGTCGTAAGATTTTTAAATCACTTGTTAATTGATTCTGATCAATAATATTATCTAATATCTTATTAGGAGCTAATTTAACAAGATTTTTTGATAGTGATTTTATAACTTTTTTTCCCATTGATAGTTTTAAAAACATACCTAAAAATGGTGAGGAAACTAATACTCCTGATAATTTCGGGTGATGTATTGCAAAAATTAGACTAACTAGACCTCCAAAAGAATGACCCATCAAAAATATTTTTTTTTCTCCTGCAATTTCATTGATTAAGTCCATAAAAAGAAGTGTGTCTTTTTGGATATGATCCATGCTCTCTATATGTCCTGGAATATCTCCCTCATTCCTCCAATGCCCTCTTAAATCAAATGCATAAATGGCATATCCTTTATCAGTGAAATATTCCGCAAGATTTTTTAATCTATCAGAATGAGTTCCCCATCCATGAAACGCTATAATATAAGCTTTAATTTCTCCAGAATCAGGCACCCAATATTGATAGAATAATTTTTTCAATTCCCGTCCTTCAAAATATCCGGTTTCATTTTTCATATTTATATCACTTAGACTTATAAATGAGCATTTTTGGGTTAATGATAATTTATAATATCTACAACTTCTTAATATTATTGCTTTAATGAATTGATAATTAAATTTCCATTTAAAAATAATATTCATAATAGAAATTTAAAAAAATTTTTAAATTATTGGGTAAACATCATAATAAATAATATCTACCTAATTTTCTGGGGTTTTATATTTTGAGTGAAACAGAAAATATTGAAATCACAATCCATGGTAGAGGAGGAATGGGAGTTGTTACATGTGTGGAAATAATTGCAGAAGCTGCTTATTTAAGTGGTAATTTTGTTGATGTACACGCATATCCTTCATTTGGAGCTGAAAGAAGAGGCGCTCCCGTTCAAGCGTATGCTAAACTCTCTAGAACGGGTACTATATGGGATAGAGCTCAAATAGAAAACCCAAATGTTTTGATAATATTTGACGAGACAGTTTTAAATCAAGAAATTGCTTCTTCTCTTAGACAAGATGGATTTTTTATTATTAATTCTGAAAAGGATCCTGAATTTTTTGTCAAGAGATTTAACTTAAGTAGTGATACAAAAATAATTGCCGCAGATATTAGTAAACTAGCGATAGAGAAAGATCTAACTATCGAGGGAAATCCAGTAATTAATACTCCTATTCTTGGTTTACTTTCAAAAGCAATACCTGATTTAAATTTAGATAATTTAAAAACAGTTGTTGTTAAACGTATGGGAGAAAAATTGGGTGGACTTAACTTTGAATTAATTGAACAAGGCTATAATTTAGCGAAAATCTTGTGATTTCATTAATTAGAATATGATTAATTAACTGGTAATTTTACAATAAATGTACTACCCTTATTTCTGCCTTCTGATTGTGCTCTAATATTACCTCCATGTAAATTTACTATTTCTTTTGATATAAATAATCCAAGTCCAGAACCTCGAATATCCATATATACTAATTCATTTCCGTACCTTTCAATCTTGCCAAATCTAGTAAAAAGAATCTTCATTTCTTCTTTGGTTAATCCTACACCAGTGTCTGTTATAGTTATAATTGCCTGATTATCATTTTTTTCCAAATTAACCTTGATTATTCCGTTAGGTGGTGTATTTTTTATAGCATTAGATAATAAATTCATTATTACTTGCTCAATTCTAATTTTATCAATATCTAGGTAAAAAGTATCTGGAATGTTTAATTTAAGAGTTATTTTCCTCTCTTTTCCGAAATGCTGCATCTCCTTAGAACATTCTCTAAGTAGTTCAGATAAATTAATTTTTTGTTTTTGTAATTTGAATTTGTCATATTCCATCCTCGAAATATCAATTAAATTATCTACTAGATATTTTAATCTATCTCCACCTTTTTCGATTAATTTAATTATTTCTAATTGTTCATTGTCTAGTTTTTTTTTATATAGGTTTGAGAAGAGTTCTGCTCCCCCACAAACAGTTGCAAGGGGCGTTTTTAATTCATGAGCAACTCTAGATATTAAATTCTTTCTAATCTGGTCAAGTTCCTTCAATTTTGTAATTTCTTCATTAATTAGGAACTCTGCTTGCTTTCGTT
>CAYNEU010000032.1:0-3443 GCA_964396275.1 uncultured archaeon
TTTTTAATTTTGAATATAATGAATTTTGGCTTTCAATTAATCCATTTTTTTCATTTTCTATTTTTTCCATAATTTTCCCTTAGAAGTTATTATGATATACATAGGATCAATGATATTTAAGTATGTAAGAGCAAAAAGTGGCTAGGGATTTATAGTCCTCACCCCAAATATCACAAAGTTTATTTTTATAGCTATATGAATTTCATAAACTTCATCCAACTGCTCAGTGTGTATCTGATTTAATCAATTCATTGATGATTTTATCGAGAGAAAAATATTATAATTCATAAAAATTGGATTGTCAGCATTCCGGAAAAAAATCTAAATTTAAACTTTCTTTTTGGGTACATTTAAAAATACAGCGTTTTATAGATGTTGTATAAAAATGTATTTTTTAAAGTAAATCGAATATGGTCAGTTATCAATCAAGACCCATTGTAATGGATAATGGAACTGCTCTATCCAAGATCGGCTTTGCTGGGGAAGATGAACCAAACATAATAGTCCCAACATTCCCAACCAATCCAATTATAGCAAAACCAAGTATTATCCGTCCCCTCGAGGATATGAGTGAAATTAGACCAAGATCTTTAGTGCAAAAAAATTTTTCTCAAGGTAAATCTCTGTTAGAAAGAGGGATCATAACAGATTGGGATGCGATGGAGAGATTTTGGCAAATAGTTTTTTATAATATGCTTAAAATTGACCCAGCAGCACACCCTTTAATTTTATCGGAAATACCATTAAACCCACCGGAAAACAAGCTTAAAATGGCACAAATTATGTTTGAAACATTTAACCTCCCTTCACTTCTTATTATTTTGCAACAATCTTTATCATTATATGCATCTGGTCGTACAACGGGCTGTGTTGTGGATATTGGGGAGGGAGTAACAAAAATCGTGCCAATTTCTGAAGGTTATGTTCTCACACACGCGATTCAGCTAATGGATATCGCTGGACAAGATATTACAAGATATTTGTTAAGATTGTTGAGAGAAGCGGGATATCCATTAACATCAGCAACAGAGAAAAATCAAGCTATAGATATTAAAGAAACACTTTGTTATGTTTCTTCTGATTTCAATAAGGAGAAAGAGTTAATGAAGAACTCTCCAACCATAGAAAAGAGATACAAAACTCCTGATGGAGAAGAAATAAAGATTAAAGGTGAACGATTTATTGCACCTGAATGTTTGTTTAAACCTATTTTAATTGGAAAGGAAATTAACTCTCTACCTGAAAATATCATAGAAGCAATATCTTTGTGTGATATGAATCTTCACAGAGATTTTTATAATAATATAATTCTTTCTGGTGGAAGTTCGAATTTTCCTGGTATAAAAGAACGGTTGAAACATGAAATTACTAAAAGAATTCCCACATCCATAGAAGTTAGCATAATCGCACCTCCACAGAGAGAGTTATCTACTTGGATTGGTGGATCACTTTTAGGATCTCTTCCGAGTTTCTCTGAAATTGCAATAACTAAACAACAATACAAAGAGTCAGGTTACGAATATTAAATTTGATATTTTTCTCAAAAATTCTATTTTAAAAATCGCTTCTTTAAAGTACTAGCTGGAATAAATGAAATAAAGCAGGTTAAAATCAGTACTATAATAATTTCCTAAGAACAATTCTCAATAATAGCCTTTAATGATTCATAAAGGCTTCTTTTCGCATGATTTTTTGTTTGGAAAATTTCGATAGCAGATCTTTTATTTCTTTTAAACGTTTATTTTCAATATTGAGTAGATTTATAACTCCAGCTTTAATTGCCTTATTAAAAATTTCATCTCCTTTTTTTGTGCGAGTTATAACTGTTGTAAATTTATCTGGAGATCCTAAGCCTCCAAAAGAAATATCGGCATAAATATTAGTAAAATCGTTGCACGCATTGCACGCAGAACGCATATAATTATTTAGTTTATCAAAGGGAATATGAATTGTTTTTGATTTAGTGTTACTTTTTTTTACATTAATTATTAAATCTTCTTTTATATTGATTTTTTCAACATCTTCAAACTTAATATTAAATTCTTTTTCAAATTGCTCACTTTTAGCTTTATCAAAAAAGAAATTCTCATAACAAAACAATCCTATACATAAGTTTATATTTTGCGAGGGAATTATTCCTAATTCTTGCATACATCTAATAGTATAAATTTGACACGGAGTTCCAACAATTGCTAGTTTATCAAATCTTACTTTTTTTAATTTTTCGAAAGAACTAGTGTATGTATGGAATTTTTGTATTTCTGTTACTTGATGGTGTAAATCTAATTTCACTCCTGATGAATTAATTAGGTCTTCTCTACTTTTAGCAATATTTGCTTCTCTAGAAAAAGCAGCTTTGGTTTTTGCAACAATTGCTCCCTCTATTATTTTCTTTTCTAATAAAAAGTTCAATAATGAGTTTACAACCCCTCCATCAGTTCCATATTTTAAAAATTCTTCATCATTCGTTTGGCAAACATAAATATTTCTAATATGCCCAATGGGCATTGAAGAAAAATCTGAAAAGTTATAAGTTTTGTTAAGTTCATCATCTAAAACATGTGTTTGTGGACAAATTATATAACATATGCCACATTCAAGGCAATTATCTTCATTTATAAATTCTGGAGGTCCACTAGATTGTTTAAATCCGATTACTCCACTTTCAATAGCATTACAAAAACTTACACATCCCCCACATTCTAGACAGATTCCCTTGTTATGAACTTCCTTAATCAAATCCTCAAAACTTTTAATGCTCACTTGTATAACCACTCAAATTTCCCACTTTTTTTTCCATTATAGTAATTGTGGATTTCATATATAGATTATGTTTGTTCAATCTAATTTAGAATCATATCAAGCGTTTAAATTTAGAATCCCTTTATAGTATCTATTGAATAAAAATCTTAGAATTTTTTCTAAAATTCTTTATAATTTTAATTACATTATATAACTCAAATAAAATGAAGAAATGTTAATTGAAAACAAATGTTGTCCAATTTTGAACAGAAATTAGAAAAATATGCAGAAGTACTATTAAAAGTAGGGTTAAATTTTCAGCCAGGGCAGCGACTTCTGATTGGAGGTCCCTCTTTAGACGCTGATGGCGTTCCACTTGAATCTGCTCCTTTAGTGAGATTAATAACAAAAAAAGCATATCAAATGGGAGCCCGATTGGTCGATGTAGTATGGGGAGATGTGCAATTACGTAAAATTCGATTTCAGAATGCTCCTAAGGATTCAATCGAAGAGTATCCAAAATGGAGAATAGATTCAAGATATAATATTTCTAAAGCAGGAGATGCAAATCTTCATTTAACAAGCCCGAATCCCGATTTACTGAGTGAGGTACCTTCTGAACTAGTTTCACAGTTCCAAACATCATATTATAAGCA
The DNA here is from genome assembly GCA_964396275.1 of uncultured archaeon. Lineage (GTDB taxonomy): Archaea > Asgardarchaeota > Lokiarchaeia > Sigyniarchaeales > SOKP01 > Loki-b32. The sequence continues at coordinate 3,399 of CAYNEU010000032.1, forward strand.
AATGAAACCAGTATATGACTTACTTACTGCTAATGAATTAAATTG
>CAYNEU010000033.1:0-3966 GCA_964396275.1 uncultured archaeon
TCGAAACTGGGGAATAATTCTTCAACATTTTGATTTTTTTTATTAAATTTTAACTTATTCTTTGTTTTTTAGAACTCTATTTTAGATTAAAATCAATTTTTTTTTAATTCAAAATTACAATTTCTTTATAATCTATTAGGATATTCCCATGATACACGAATAATATTTTCTTTTTTGAAGCTAAAATTGCCTTTTCTACTTAAGAAGGTTCTATATAGAAAAGGTTGATTTAAAGTTCTTTCGACTAAAACAAAAATTTGTATATTAGGGTTGAGTAGTGTTGGAAAATCATCACTCTTAAGCTTACTTCAAGGTCGTGAAATAGCAAAAGGAGCAAATCCAACAGTAGGATTAGAAATCGAAGATTCAATTCTTAATGGGAAAAAGGTTAATATATGGGATTTTGGAGGACAAGAACGGTTTAGATTCATGTGGGAGGACTTCCTAAGAGGAGCGGGCTTAACTGTTTTGGTATGCGATTCTACAGAAGATAATATAACAAAAACAAAAGAAATTTACAATAAATTTTCACGTTATATGAATACTAAAATTATTGCCATAGCAAATAAACAAGATCTTCCTTCTGCCTTAAGTGCAAAAAAAGTTCAAAAGAGATTAGGTATTCAAACATATGGAATGTCTGCGATAAGGTCAGATTTACGAGATAGAATGCGTGAGATTTTAGAATTTGAAATTGAAACAGAGTAAAAAGGAATTTAAAATCTTAAAATATTTTTCCAATTAAATGTGCTAATCTTACAGATTCCGGTAATTTGGAATCTATGCAGATTTTTTTTAAGAGAGATTCCACTTCCTTAATTTCAATACCTTTACAATGGAAATATAATTTTGACATTCCCCCTGCAGTATCAATCTCTGTTTCATATAAATTTCCCGCACCGAGAATATATTTCAATTTATTTTTATATGTATTTGGGAATTTATTGACAAGAGCTTTCTTTACAGAGTCAAAATCTACTTCTCTCTCTGTTATAGCAATAATAGGTTTATAGATTTCTGAATATATTTTATCTAAATTTACTAAATTAAACCCACCAAAAGTTATTGAATGAGTGATAACATATTGTACCTGCTGTTCGTTTTCTTTAACTAATTTTATTAATTTTTCAGTAGCATCTTCACCGTCTATCATGATTTTATCTTTAATAACACCTACCATTCTTGTTCCTTGACAAATGACCCCAATTAATTGGGTATGCTTTATCTCTGAATGTAATTCAAAAGCAGCATCGTCGAATCCAATTGTTATAGGGTTATCTTTCATCTTTTTATTTTTCTGGTAAAAATTTTTTAATATAATTTAAAAGATTAGTAAATGCGAAAGTAGCATTCTTAATTTCTTCGTTTCTATTATATAGATCACCAGAAAGATTATCTGCTAAAAAATTAACCAACTCCTTTAAAGTCATTTTATTACTAAACCATACATAAGCTACTAGTGCTTCAACCGTATCAGCAAGATCATGAGCATCAGCCCTAGCTTTTGCGAAATTTTTCATATTTGCATTTTTTAAGGCTGTTTCTAAAATAGTTTTACTTACTTTTTTTCCCGTTCTAATAATTTTTTCATTAAGATTATTTTTCGTTAAAAAGATAGATTTTGCAACGGAATAAGCTAAGTTTACGATACCATCTCCGATTTTAGCTAAACCTTTATCGGTTCCGATAATTTTTTGCGATTTATTAAGATTTAAATCTGAAATTAAAAACTCGTAATTCATTAAGATAAGTTGAATTAAGGCTTCTTATAAAGTTTTCATAAAAAAGAGAATAATGCTTTAGGTTAGTTTTTTGAATAATTTTTGAACTCTGACTACTTCTTCTCTTAATAATTCAATTCCTTTATGTAAGATATCTTTAATCTTATAATCTTTTTCAAGACGAATGTATATAGTTGCGGGTTCTAATTTAGTATATTTGTATGCCGCTATATTAACACCCTCAATAGTTAATAAATGCTTTACAAGTATATTGCATAATCCATGTGATTGTCCTTCAATAAACAATTCATAATCATTTATGCCCCGTCCTTTTTTTATTTCGATGTTGAGATATTTATAGTCGGGAAATCGAGCTTCTTCTTCAAGTTCAAACTCAAATTCTTCCTCTTCTATAGGTTCTTCAAGCGATAAGGGTTTTGTTTCTGTTTCACTTTTTTCTTTTAATTTAGGATAAATGCTCTCAATTTCATCACCTTCTAAAAATTCTTCCCCAAAATCATCGATTTCATCTTCATCTTTTTCTTCTGTTTTGACCGCTTCTTTTTTTTTTGCCATTATTATTACTCCTACTGCTAAGGATTTGATAACCTTAATAAAGAATATACAAAATATAATAAATTTTTTATGGTTTTATAAAAAAAAACTGATTTCTTACAAAAATTGATTTGCTAAATCTTTTAATCTTTCAGACGCTAATTGTTGAAGGTCTTTTGAGCCGAAAAGTGTGACTTTTATGCTTTTTCCTTCAACAGAGACATTTAAATTAAGATAATTCACTTTTTTCTGAATATTTTCAAGAAATTTAACTATATTTTCCAGTGAACCACTATTATTATAGAAATGAATTACTTTTTTCGCGACTTTTCTCACTAATAAACACTTAAATTTGTCTAAATAAAAAACACTTTTAAAATCTTAGATTATTAGTTACATTTCCATAATCATTGGCGAGTTTTCTGCTCTCTACGTTTCCACACCGTTCACATTTTAATTTATTATATCCTATTTTTGTGAGGGAATTTCCACAGATTACACAATCTGCATAAATCACACCAAGATTTTTCCCGGTAGTGCTTAATTTATATTCATTATACTCTTGTTCTACAACAAAAGCGCGAACGATGTCTGTTATTTGAAAAGCATCATGTATCTTTTCAACATATTTATCTGAAATCTGTGATACATGGATGTTTCCAAAATAATTTGAATTAAAATGAATTTTTTTATTTATTGTATAAAAACTAATCCCGACTGAATACAGGCGTAAAAAAAGAATAACTCCAATAACAGTATCTCCAATTTTAACAACTTTACGATCTTTTTCTTGATGAGTGCTTATTTCAATTTTCTTTTCTTTGTTATTAACAGTTATCAAACCGGTTTTGGTTGCAAAAATTTTTCCATCTTTAATAAATGTAGATTGTTTATCAGGGAGGAATTCCTCCACCACTCCGAGATATTGACCAGTTAAGACAACATCTTCATCATCTAAAGATTTTTTACTCAATAATATCAACAATAGTTTTTTAATTTCTCAAACTCTTTCTAACTTAAATATATATTATTAAAAAAGATAAATAAATTTAATGTATTAATTTTAAAAGAGTAAACATTTTTTCGGATGAAATTTAGCAAAAAAAATTTGATATCTATAATTCAAAGCACCGAATCATATAATAATCCTATAATTGAATTAGAACAATACTGTATCGATGCATCTAGTGCAGTGGACATTATTTATTATGCAGGATTTGAATATAATGATATCAGTAATGCATTTATTATTGATTTAGGCGCCGGAACAGGAAGATTATCCATTGCAAGTGCCTTTTTCAATGCTAGTTATGTTCTAAGTGTTGATATTGATATAAACGCGTTAAAAATTTTAAAAAGAAATGTTCTTACTCTTGATTTGAATCAGATTGTTTTTCCTATATGTGCTGATATTGAATTCTTCGAAATTTCACACAAAAACATACCCAAGAGAATGAAAGTAACAACAATAATGAATCCTCCATTTGGAGTACAAACTAAATTTGCAGATAGAGCTTTTTTGGTTAGAGCCTTTAATTTTTCAGATATTGTATATTCCATTCATTTAGCAAATAAAAAAATTCAAAGTTTTATTTCAAACTACATTGAAAAACATCATTGGAAAATAGATAATATAATACCCTTTAGCATGGTTCTAGAGAGAAGTTTTCCTTTTCATAGTCAAAAGACT
>CAYNEU010000034.1:0-14817 GCA_964396275.1 uncultured archaeon
TAAATTGTCAATGTTTGGAAAAATTTTTACGCTAAATACCATATCATCTTTTTTAACTAAAAGATCAAAACAGAATTTAGTTTTTTTTTCCGCGAAATTTCCCAATGCTAATGTTTCGTAATTAGCTTTTTTTAATAAACCATCAATCCTTTGAAGTATCTTTTCAATCGTCAAATCTAATCTTTAAAAACCAATATTGTATAAAAAAATTTTTATTTTTTCTATTAAGTTATTTCACTTTGCTAATATATTGATTTTACCGTGATGAGCTTATTTTTTATTATTTATTCTTAGAAGATCAGAATCTGTAATTATTCCAATGTATTCATTGTTTTCTCTTACCAAAACAGCCGGATATTGTAAGAGTAGATCAGATATATCCTTTACATTCCAATTTTTATCAATTTCTGGAAATGGTAATTCTTTTATAAGAGTGACATCCACATTGATAATTTCTGGATTATCTGTTATATATTTTTGTATCTTTTTTGATGTAATGCTACCTAAATTCTGATTATCTTTAAATATGGGTAATTGTGAAATTTCATAATTGTTCATTAGATCGACTGCTTCTCTTATACTTGACTTAGATTTGATAGATATAATTTTTTTTATCATTATATCTCCCGCATGTCGCCTCGATTTTTCTCTTATCTTACGTTCATTCTCTAGAAATTCAAATATTTTCTTATATTTAGAATATGGAGGATCTATCGTTCCATTTTCAATTCTTGAAATTGTAGATTGTGGAATTTTTAATATATTTCCTAAATCTTTTTGACTGATATCTAATTTTTTACGTAAATGCTTAAGATCACCCAAAGAAGGTAAAATTTCCATAATGCAATAGAATGTTCTTTACTTATTATGCATTTAATGCATATTATTTATAAAGGTTATTAATTTTAGACCAATAAAAAATGTATTAACTGCATTTTTCATTTAATAATGAATTTAACTGATAATTAATTTAAAAAAATATTTAAAAGAACAATTTATATGATTAAGAAGTTGGTTAAATGAAATGTTGAAAATAACTCGTGCTAACTTTTTACCGATTGAAAAAAGTGAATTCCCAGAACTCGTTGAAAGAAAAGGTATTGGACATCCTGATACTGTTTGCGATGCTGTTGCCGATGCTTGCTCCAGAGCCTTATGTGTTTATTATCTTGAGAATTTCGATAGGGTATATCATCATAATGTCGATAAGGCTGCTCTCGTCGGAGGTACCGCAAGACCAAAATATGGTGGAGGACAGATCATCCAACCACAATACTTTCTAATTGTTGGTCGAGCAATAAATCAGATCCTTACAGAGTGCGGTGATAATACACATAAACTCGAATATATTCCTATTCCAACTATTTGTATAGAAACCCAGCGTAAAGTGCTTTCTGAAATTTTTAGAAACCTTGATTTAAATAGAGATATTCAATTCGATTATGCAGTTCGACCAGGATCAATAGATTTAACAGGAGTTTTTGATGAATCTCATCATACTGAAGAAGTTCCACTTGCTAATGATACCAGTTTTGGAGTTGGATATGCTCCTTTTTCGGATGTTGAAAAAATAACTTTAGAAGCTGAAAGGCTGATCAATTCGGATAAATTCAAAGATAAGTGTAAGGCTTCGGGAGAAGATATTAAGGTAATGGTTGAGAGAATTGATAATGAAGTTGGAATTACTGTCGCAGCAGCAATGGTAAGTAAATATATCAATGATATCAGTGAATATGTAAATTATACTAATCAAATCAAAGAAGCAGTCTTAGATTTAGCGGCTGATATTATCCCAGATCGTGATGTAACGTGCCAAGTAAATGTAGCTGATAATATCGAAAAAGGGTTAATATATTTGACCATTACAGGCACATCTGCTGAAGCGGGTGATGATGGAGAAGTTGGACGTGGTAACCGATCTAATGGGCTTATTACTCCATGTAGACCAATGAGCTTAGAAGCTGTTTGTGGAAAGAATCCGATTAACCATGTAGGAAAACTATATAACGTGTTAAGTACAGAGATGGCAAGAGAGATCATTAAAAGAGGTCAAGGAGATATTCTAGAGGCCCATGTTAAACTGTTATCTCAGATTGGAAGGGAGATAACTAATCCTTGGGTTAATTCAATCGAATTAATTCCTGCTGATAATGTAAGCTTTGATTCAGTAAAGAAAATCGCAGCGGAAGTATCAAATGAAAAACTAAGCAAGGAAAGTTTTTTTGATTTAAGAAAGAGGCTTATCGCAGGTAAGGTTCAAGTATATTAGTAATCAAATATTAATACGTAAATTTTTATTTTTTTCTCTTTTTTTTTTATTAGGTTTAATTTATAAGAAGCAATTATTAAATTGTATATCTTAAGTCTTCATTATTATTAGAACAAGAAATTTTTAAAGTGAGTTCGAATGGGTTTAGACAAATGGCTCAAGTCAGAAGATGATATAAAAAAATCAAAAAAAAAAAAAAAATCACCCATTCAAGATAAAAAAAGTAAAAGTGAAGATACACCTGAAAAACTTCTTGAAAAACAATTAATTCAGTTAGCAAAATATATACTTATTTGTCCAAATTCAAAATGTAAATATCAAAAAATTTTAATGAAAAAAGATCTCACTGATGATGATAAAACCTGTCCAAGATGTAACAAAATAATGAAAACTAAAGAAGGTTAAGTGTACTTCCAGATCCGAGAGGTTGATTGATATTAACCATTTTTGTTGGAAGATTCTTTAAATCAAACTCAGATTCACAATTTGGGCAAGTATTAGGCTTTTTTGAATATTTCAAAATATAGTAAATGATAAATCCAAGACCTAAAGTTAATATTACCATGAAACATAAAATTTCGTGATAAATATGGTCAAAATTCTTTCTTCTTAGGGTAACGATCTGTTCACAAGTTGGACAATATACCTTAAAACCCATTATTCGTTTCCCTAACTCTTTTTATAATATTTAAATTTAATATTATGAACTATAATTATTTTTTGTTTAATTTAAAATATCAACATTATTTTTTCATTTTTTTGCAGGTCGACCAAAAGGTATATAATTCATCTCGAATTGTTGATTATTGTTTAACGTCCCATTCCTAAAATAACTCCATTTTTCATGATATTTCCAGGAGATATTCGATTGAATGCTCCGATTGTACAACTATCTTTTAAAATTACCTTTTTCAGTAAAAGAAAATCTCCTAAAACCATCGAACTTATAATAATTGCTCCTTCACCTAGAATTGTGTTATAACCGATTTCTATAAAATCAGAATTATTATCGAACAATCTTACATTTAGTTTATCTACTAACGGAAATAATATAAATTTAGAAACCCAGTATTGGCCACTTTTTTGTTAATGCTCTTAACCTCTAAAAATAATAATTAGTATCTGCTTTCTTCCGTTCAGAGATAGCTTCCCTAGGTTTATGAATGAATCCGAATAATAGTAAAAAGATTTTTACTATTATAATAGATCTAGGAACTAAAATTATATATCCAATATAAAATTGAAATAGTAATACCAAAATGAATAGAGAAAGATCATATCATATTAGTTTTAAAAATAAATAAAATTCTCATAATAATGGTAATGTTAAGCCCCAAACGATTGAAATATAAAAAACAAGAAAATTTTTTGAAACTAATGTATTTATATTTATTAAATAGTCCATCGTGAATTAAACCAGCTCTAGACAAAATAACATCAAATTAAAATAATATGCTATAGTAATTAAATGTCTTAATTTAAAAGAAAGGCTATTATCTTATTTAAAAAGGATTAGGATTTATCAAAGATATCATTTGAATCCCCTAAAGGCCGGTTTATCCTCGTCTTCAGGCTTTTTCTTTTTCTTTTCTCCAGTAGTTAAAATATCCCATGTACTAGTGACGCCCAAGTCTTTTAATTTCTTACGCTCCTCATCTAATGACATTTCATTTTCATTTTCATCTTCACTCATAATATACACTTATGAAATCTTTAATATTAATTAATTAGTATATTACTTTTTAATATAATTTTCTTAATTTGACATTAATACCCCTTAGGAGAGAAAATTTAAGATCTCAACCATATCATAAAGAACTAGAATTCTAAATAAAATTTTAAATCTTTAATTTTATAATTTATTAAAACATAATTCTTTTGATAAATTAAATAACTCATTTTAGGTCGTAATTATGGTAAATTGTGCTCATTGTGGTGAAGAAATAATTGGAGACCTCTTTAAATGCAATAGTTGCGGATATTATTACTGTGCCAGACATAGAGAGCCCATAGATCATGATTGCAATATTATAATCGAAAGTTTAAGGTTAGAGCAATTACCATCAGAGCCTCAAACGTATGTTTCGTCTCCTCAAGTAATACATGTATCTCATGAACAAACATATCAACAAACAGACACCCCAGGAGTCATAAGAGGGACTACAGATGGAACATATACTTGGTATCGCCAAGAAAGTCAAATCCCTATAGACGCATTTGATCCTGATTCAGGTATTAAATTCAAAGGAATCTTATTGGCTCATAAATCAGAACTATTTCATTTTATAGTTGGTGTTTCTCTGATTTTTTTTATTGGTCTATTAACTTTCTTCAACCAACAATTAATTATTATGGGATACGGATGGGCAATATTTATGTTAGCAGGTTTCTATGCTACAGCTTTTCTCTTTCATGAATTAGGGCATAGACAAGTAGCAGTTCATTTTGGACTTCAAACAAAATTTAGATTGTTAACTTTTGGAATGTTATTAACAGTTACCGGGGTAGTATTTGGGCTATATTCATTAATATCAAGTGGTTCAACATTCCCCTCATTAGCTTTACCGGGTGCCGTAGTTGTTTTAGGTTTAAGTACAATTGATAGAACTACCGGCTTATGTAAAGCAGCTGGACCTACAGTAAATCTCGTATATGGTACTATCCTTTTCATAATCTCTTTTATAATCCCAGCTTATCCACTTAACTTGTTTCTATGTTATGCGGCGAATTTAAATTTCATGTTAGGAACCTTTAATATGATTCCTATTGGCATCCTTGATGGCCAAAATATATGGAAATGGAATAAAAAAGTATATATTATGCTCTGCGGTTTATTATTAGTGCTATTAATAACAACTTATTTGTTCATTTATTTACCTACTAGTCCATATTTAATATGAATGTAAAATAGAAGTTGATTTTTATAGAAAATTTTTTTTACTAAATTTTAGATCTTTCATGATTTAATGAAAAAAATGAAAAGTAAAAATTATGAAGGATGATAATTTAAAATAATTAACTTTTTAATTCTTAATAGAAGATTTTGAATTAATTTAGTGCTTTCTTGGTGAACTAGGCTGACATATTGCGAATTTTGTGGAGATCAAATTAGTTATTTACCATTCACATGTAAATATTGTGGGGGAACTTTTTGTAAAAAGCATCGTTTACCCGAAAATCACGAGTGTACATTTGAGCTAAAACATGTACCAGTTGTTCCTACTACTCAGAAAGAACCGAAAAGACGATACGAAGATCCTGAAATAAAAAAGTCCCAATCACGTGTTTATTTAGATAAAGAGCCTAAACCATTAAAAAGATATTTGAAAAGACAAGAAAAGCAAAGAGAAAGAACATTAAGGAGTTATCAGCAATCTTTTGAAAAACATTCACAATATCAAGGTACTAAATGCTTATTCATTATGATTATAATATTCTCCATTATTGGTTTGGTCTTTGCGTATAACGATATACCGGAATATATCTATTTAAGTTTATATGGGTTAGTGAATAAATTCGCATACTATACTTTTTTTACTAGTCTTTTTGTTAGTTCTGGTGATGTGATAAGTTTATTCTTCTTATTTATTATGCTATTTATTTTATATTTTATGGCTAGAAATATTGAAATAAGCCTTGGGACAAAATTTTTAATAAAATTATATATAGTATGCTGTCTTTTTACGGCTCTATTCTATATATTATTAAGAATTTCATTAATCTCTGTTTACCCTTTAGATTTTATTTATCCTCTTTATATTGGATTAGCGTGGGGGGGAATATTAGGGTTATTATCCTATTCATTGTTTCCAATTATGAATAAAAAAATTACTGCGTTTATGTATTTCCTTCCAGTTAGAATGAATGGAAGGTCTTTTTTGTTAATTATAATAATACTAAGGCTATTTCCTGTCTTATTATTTGCTTGGTATGACCCTGCTTATATCGTATTCTACTTACCTGAATTAGGAGGAATTTTAGGAGCTTATATTGTTTATAAATATCAATTTCCAATGAGATAAAAACTGATCTATATATTCCATTCGAATTCATAAGAATTATCAAGGAATAAGTCTTTATTTTTATATTCTATTAAATTCAAAAGAGCAATCGAATAAGTAAGATGTCTGAAAAAAAAACGTCTCGAGTCATAGAATTAAATGAAGACTTAATTGAAAATAACGATAGATTAGCAGAACAGAATAAACAATTATTAAAAAAGAAAAATATAAGATCTTTCGATTTTGTAGGAGCTATAGGTGCGGGTAAAACAGCGATTATTGAAAATATAGCAAAAAGAATTGCAAAAGATTATAATCTTTTTGTTATAAATGGTGATGTTGTTACTAGAATAGATGCGGATAGAATTGAAAAATATGGTGTACCAACTATTCAGATCAATACTGGGAAGGAATGTGCCCTTAATTCATATCATATCTCTCAAGTTTTAAAAAATTATGATTTAAATGAAGTAGACATTCTTTTCATAGAAAATGTTGGAAATATGATTTGTCCCTCTGATTTCATTTTAGGTACTGAGAAAAGGATTGTAATAGTCTCCATCACTGAAGGTCCATGGGTTATTCGAAAACATCCAATGCTATTTAAATATTCAGATATTGCGGTCATCAATAAAATCGATTTGAAAGATGTTATGGATGTAAATGTTGAAGATATGATAAAGGATGCAAAGGAAATTAATCCAAACCTTAAAATTTTCATTACAAGTGCTACAACTGGAGAGAATATCTCCAAACTTATAAATTATATTTTAAATTAGTTAAATTAAGAATAAAAACAAAAGAAAATAATTATAATATTAACTACGAAAGTTCTGAAGTATTATGTCAATAAGGCAATTTAATACAGAGTTAGGCACGTTAATTGATAAGATTGTAAAAGTTTATCTTGATAAAGATAAATTCTTTGTTGGACAATTAAAAGGAGTTTCTGAGGATTCAAATCTGATTCTCGTGAATGCAAAAAATGAAAAAAACAAACCATTTCCAAAATTGTTTATTAGAAGTAGATTTTATAATTATGTGAGTTTAGAAGAAGAACCTTTTCCAATGGTTGCACTCGCGGAACGGATCGCAACCATATTTTCAAAAGGGCATGTTAATTATATTGAAGATCAAAATATCATTTCAATATTAAATGGCAAAATTATAGTTGATGAAAATGAAGTAAGAGGAACGGGGCCTTCAGCAGAACGTGTTAAAAAGATTTTTGAACAATTTAAAATGGATTTAGAAAGTCCACCTGAAGAATAACTTTTTTTTATTTTTTTAAATTTTTTGATGTCATTCATTTTCAAATACATTAAGTATATTTTTTAATTGTAAATCCTTGATGATATTTTTCATAATCGCTTTCCCTAATGGTGTTACTTTAATTAGTCCTAAATCGTCAAATTTTCTTAAATAGTCATTATTAATTAGAAATTGGATATCTGTATCCCATAATTCTGAAAAAATTTCTTTCAAATCATCAATTTTTATATTTTCATCAACTTCCTTACTTAAAGCTATTATTAGGGCTAAAATACCGTACTGAGATGGTGTAATATTATCATCTTTGCCATCAGAAGTCAAAATATAAAATTTTTGTTCAATGAATTTTGTTCTTATAAGCTCAAATCCTACATTTCTTAAATTCAAATAAACTTCACTCATAATTTGTTCAAAATCAAAATTTTTACTTAAATTTTTAAGATCTTCTTCCCTAACAATTTTTTGAGGATTCGTTAAAATAAGTTTTGTAATATTTTTTATTATTTCATTAAAATTGTTTTTTACAGTTGACAACAAAATCAGCTCTCTTGTATAGTATAAATTTTTAAATTTTTAATTTCTCTTTTTAATTCTAAATTTGAAATGATAAAGATTAAATTAAACCTTGATAATTTATCCTCCATTTCAAAAATTGGTAAAATTTTTCTGATTGTTCTATAAATGGAACCTGCTTTATCATAAATGCTTAAGATTGATACATTTGAAAAAATAATATTTTCTATTTTGATATTAAGTTTAATTGAGATATAAAATGCCATAATGAAAAATATTTTTTCAGGAGTAGTTAACCCATCAAAATTAACTTTTTCTTTATCATTTCTTATAAATGTAATCTCAATAAAGAAGTACTTATCATCATCATTTAAAATAATTCTAAGCTGAGATTTAATGTTTATTTCTGATAAAAATTTATTTACTAAAGTTTCGATCTCGTTAAGCTCATTCTCCAATCTTCTAAATTCTTCAAAAGATTCGATAATATCTTTTTCATTTATTGTGATCATAATTTTTGATTCTTGATTTTTTATTTTTTCATCTAACTCCTTTAGTTTTATAGTGATTAGAGATAAATCCTTAGGATTCTGAGGGGTATTGAAATTTTTTAGAATGATTATTTTATTTAATTCAGTTTCTGTTTTTTTTAAATCATCTTTAATTTCTTGTGATGGTTTAAATGATTTCAAATCAATCAAATCAAGATCCTGAATAAGTGTATTTCTTTCATCTTTAATTATATTTTTGAGTTCAGATTGAAGATCAATTATTCTTTTTTCCTCATTATTTATCAACTCTACCAATTCTTGATAATCTTTTTTATATATTTCATAAATATTGGTTAGTTCTTCTAGTTTAAATTGAGTTTGACTTATTTTAGACTTTATTTTAGTAATTTCAAACTGAATTTCTTTTGCTTTCTTTTGAAAATTTTTTATTTTCTCTGCATTTGTTATCTTGGTGCCAGACTCTGTGATATTATTGTTTATTTCCTTTATTGGTTCTGGAGCGTCTCCAGTCATTTCTCGTGTGATTTTATTAATTTGACTAAAATATTGTTTTTTTTCTTTATTTAATTCTTGAATTTTTGAATTATATTCATTTATTGTTTTTTTGATCTGATCAACTTGGTTTTTCCGCTGAAAATAATCTTCCTCTAAAAACTTTAATTTTTTCTTATTTATAGCTAAGGATTCATTCAATTTTTTTATTAAATCAGTACTAGCGGTAATTTCACTTGATTTTTTATACTGCTTTGATAGTTCTAATTCTTTTAATAGAGATTCCTTTTTTTTTAAAAGTATATTGTATCTGAGGATTAGAATTATATTATCTACAACTTCATTATATTGAGAAAGGAGGAGCATATTACTAGAAACTATTTTACGATATTTGTGTATAAAATTTAGAAGTCTTCTGGATTTCTGTAATTCATGAAATTCTTCAGATTCTTCCTGTAAAAACCCAATATATTTTTCTATAGGAATTCTATTAAAATTTTCAGAAATTTCAAGAAACAAATTATTTTTATATTTATTTAATAGATTCTTTTTTATTTTTCCATTAATTAATGTAAATTTATCTTTAATTGGAACATCTTTTGAACCAATGGATATAATAAAATTATCTTTTTGAATAATTAATACCTTTTTCATTTTAATTATGGTTTTTCAAAATGGTCTTTATAGTTCTTGTACTCTTTTTCTTTTCTTTTCTTTCTTTCTCTAATTAAATCAAGAGGATCTTTATCTTCATCTTTTTGAATCATATATTTTTCATCAAAACTTTTCTCAAGTTGAGATTTAAATTTCTCAATTTTTTCAGAAACCTCATCAGTTAGTTCAATATCTTTTTTTCCTTTAGATTCTGGGGAGATTTCTGTTAATTTTTCTCTGCGTTTCTTCCGCCTCATTCGTTTAAATTCGCTATCAGAAAGCTTTAAATAATTTTCATATGTTTCCTTTTGTTCTTCTTGTTTCTTTTTTAGTTTTTCTAATTCTTCTTTCTCTCTAACCTTTTTAATAACACCTTTTTTGACTGATATTTCTTGCTGAGTTAATTGACTCTCTATTATTTCCATGAAATTGTCAAATGTTAAAGTGGGAGTCTTTTCGAAATAATTTTTATATTCTTTTATTAATATTGGATCTGTATTCTCATGGATTTTTTTCAATTCTATATCAAGTCTTACTTTTAGTAATTCGTAATAATAATTTCTTATTTTTTTTACCGATTTCAGAAAAATTGTATTGTATTTTAAGGAATCCAAGAGATCTAACCATTCTGGAATTTCAATTGAAGGAATAAAAGAAACAAAATCGATGATTTTACTAATTTTTTTATCTTCAATTAGGGATAATCCTATTGATTTTGTCAATTCTTCATTTAGGTTTAAAATTTTCAAATTTTCTTTAAATTTATCTTTATATTTTCTAATTAATCGATCCTGTAAATCTAGAAATTTATTAAGATTAGTTCTTGATATTTTGTTCAATTTGATACTGATCTTTTTTAATAATTCTTCTATGGTTTCTATTTGGGGAAGAAAATTTTTATCTTTAAACTCTCTTTCAATAGATTGAATATTTTTTATAATATAATGAGAGGTCTGAGTTAATTCATTCAATTTTATTTGGAGTTCTTCGATAGGAAAAGTTAATTTCTTAATTTTTTCTAGATCGAATAAATGGCTGTTATTCATAATTTTAAAGAAATAAATTGTATTATAATTAATTATATTTTATTTATATTTCAGGAGGACCTAATAGCTTTTCTTTATTTCCCTCATTTCTGCTTTTATAAGTTTTAATTTGTCTTTCTTCACTTAAAATATCTTGTCTCTCAACATGAATAGCAGTACCACCAACTAATTTTATGGAATCATAAAATATATCGTAAGTTAAAAGCCCTGTATTGATTGCCTTAAATAAAGCAACTCTCGTCCCCCTTTCAATATCAGAACCAGAATAACCATATGTTAATCTTAGAAGTCCTATTAATTTATTTTTTTTACTCAATTCCTCCAAAAAAATATTATCATCAAATTCAGAAATTTTATGTCCTAATTTCGTTTCTAGTTCTTTTGAAATTGCTAAAATTTCTTTATATTCATTATTCAAGTTCGAAAATATCAATTCATCAACACCAATTTTCGCACTTTTTAGTTTTTCCATGAAAGATTCAATAATTTTTTTTCTCAAACGAAAATCTGGGAAATCAAATTTAAAATGGAAGGTAAAACGGCGCCATATTGCCGAATCTAGCTGATGTTGATGATTTGTTGCCCCAAAAATCGCTAGAGGAACGCCCACGTAGTTTATTCTATCTATAACTTGTAGAAAAGAAATAACGGCTCGTTTGATTTCTCCTACCTCATGTATATTGGATCTTTCTGAGCCTATTGCATCTATCTCATCAAAAAATAAAATAAATGCACCTCTTTCTTTAGCGATTTCAGCTGCTAGTTCAACGACTCCTCGAATATTTTTAATAGTATCCCCTAATAAAGGTGATACAAGTCTATCAGATTCTACAACACAAATTGGAATATCATATTTCTTTGCAAAACCTCTTGTTAAGGAAGTTTTTCCTGTACCAGGAGGCCCATATAGAAGTACTGTTAAATTTGGGCTCAACTTAGTATTTTTCAAATTTTTAGTAAATTCATCGTACTTTTTTAGAGCTTTAAAAAAATCATCTAAAATTTCTTTTTTAATTTCATTTCCTAAGATATCTTCTACAGTTTCTTTAATCTCTGAAGGAAAATAGACTGCTCCATACTTTCCAATTCGTTCTTTTATAACATCATCAACAAATACAATATTTTCTTCATTTTTAGCCCTTGGTTTACTCATTTTTCCTCAATTCTTTATTATTAATTTTAGTTTTTTATATTATTATTTTCAAGTTTTTCACAATACAATGATATTTCATGAATAAAATCTTTAAGATTATCGATTTGGGATCCAATGAAATTAAAGATTTCTTTTCGATATTGAACTGAATCTCTAATTTTCATCTTATCTAATCCTAGGTAATTCGGAAAACATATGAGTTTCATTAAATATGGAAGAACTTTTTCATTTGTTTGTAAATCTTTAAAGATTGCATAGAATATATTTTCATCAGATAGTTTCCATTTTAAGATACCCATATATATCAAGAAAGAAAAATTCATTGAAATCCAATTAATTAATTCTTTTGATAAAAATCCTCTTCTTTGAGAAGCAAAAGCCAAATAGTATAATACTAGCGTTTCGTTACTAAATTGTGGATAATATCTTATTGTTCCATCAGATTGTTTATTCTCTCGTAAAAAATTATGTTCTAACAATAGATCTACAAAATCCTCTTGTGGGGCTAAAAATATTCCATCAATTAAGCGTAAACCTAGACGTTCAGCAATTTTTTCTATAGCATCTTCTTCTGGATTCGCAATCGAATCGACATAAGGCAGAAAGATATCATTTTTTAATATCATTGGAATCTCATGATTCTCTTTCTCCGGATATTTTCCAAAGTTAGGATCTAAGTTATAAAGTGATGTTATATTGTTTATAATTTGATAAACCTTTGGAGATATACCAGGAACTTCAAAGTATTCTAGACTCTCCAACTTTTCTCTATAATACGTATGAGATTGTAATAAATGACGTTGACATTCATAAATATCAACAGATTGTTGGAGTAATTTATTATATATGATCTTAAGATTTGCTCCTCTTGGAAATAATTTACTCTCAATAAATTTCACTAGCTGATAGAGGTAAGTATTCTCTAAATTAAGTTCATCAGGATTCGTAATATGACGTAATATATTTAAAGCATTAACGGATTCATGTAGAAAATCTAAAATATAATCCTTAATATCAATTATAGGGATTTTTTCTCGATATTTAACAATAAAATCTTTAATAATATCATAAACATTTGATCGATACATAGCGGAAAATTCTGAAAGTGCCCTCACTTTACGAATATTTCGCTTTTCTTCTTCTTGACGTATCTTATCCAAGATTTCTGTATCTAACAATAAATCTGCATCTAAATCAATAATAATTCTTCTTGTTTCTCTAAGAATTGGACGCATATGACTGATAAATGTTAAATATCTTGGTAAGATGTCTGTCCATTTCTCTCTTTTTCTCCCCGGTTTTACAGTTCTTGTAGATCTTTTCTTATAGCTCATCATAATGCCTCCAATTTGTAGTTATACTATTCTTCTTTGTAACCCACTAAAATTTCGGTAAATATGTTAGATATCTCAATGAAGATGGGTATTTCCACTCGGCATAAATTTCCCAGTATCCACTTATTAACATCTTTAAGCAGAAATCTTATTTGATTATGGATCTTTTTATTAATTTCTGAATCTATTATTTTAGATAACCATAATCCTCCTCCTATCCTATATGCTATGATTTTAATGAGTGGTTCGAATAAAGGTTCTAACACATGTTTCATCATCCAAGATTTTGGGATAATGCTCATATTTTTTTCGTTAAAATTTGGATCATTTAAAACTGGATTCGTTTCATCAACGCTTAATTTAGGCATAAAACTAAGCAGTAATATTAGTGCAAATATTGCAGAGATTCCATTAATTGTATAGGAGCCGCCAATTTTATCAATATCATCTCTATTAATTGCTACATTTGCTAAAAACATGCAAATGAAAATATTTCTATCAAAATTATTTGAAACATAGGCATATCCTAATTCTTCATCAATGATCAAATATTTCTCTTCAAGAATTTCAACAATTTCACTTGGAAATGTATAGAACACATAGACTTTTTCTTCACTCCTTCTTATATCCTTTTTAATTACTAGTTCTTTGGATACAAGTCCAAACATAGTTACAAGTTCTTCAAGTTGTTTTTTCACATAATGACGTGGTTTATTTGGATCTCCAAACATAGCAAAAAATTGATGATCAACGATATGAAAGTCATTTCTCTTGCTAAACGCCTCAACCATTCTATCTATTATCGGCCCTTGAGTTTCAGATGCTATAACTTTTGCTTTAGAGGTTACAAATCCGTTTAATAATTCATTAATGATAAAATCTTGTTCATGAGTTCTCGATTTTAAAATCTTTTTAAAAGCTTCGGAAAAATTATTAGTGTTTGGAAAAAATGCGTTTTGAATTTTATCATTAATCGATTTCAAAAAAAGATCTCCATTATTTTTTGGAAAATGAAGCTTTATATTGTTTAATCTTTGAATTAAAGCCTCTTTTGCACCGGGAATATTTTCTACGTCTCTTTTGTGCAATTCTTCTAAGGCTTTTTCAAGTCCATCTTGAAATTCATTTAATAATCCTTTCCATGTTGTATCTTGAGCTTCTGTCATAATTTTCTCTAATTTTTTAGTAAATTCTATTCATCTATATTCCAATGTAATTCATTTGAAATATTTTTTAGGGCATTAATTAGTGGTCTAACGAGCTTTTTATCATAGATATTCGGAGAAGACATACCTCTCTGAGCTTTCCACCCCATCTGAGTGCCATTTCCCATTTCCCTCTGCCCATATTTTAAAATATTACTCAAATCACGAACCCACCAATAGAACCTTAACCACTTTTTATTGGGATTATCCTTAGAATATATTATTGCTAATGCTTTCCACTCCCCCATCAACCATTTAAGAGTTATTCCACTAACAGGTAAATAATAATTTATTGGAAAATTAGCATGAAACCTTAAATCGAGATCTTCTGTTGAAATATTAAAAATTGGTTGGTTATATCCTTCC
>CAYNEU010000035.1:0-3580 GCA_964396275.1 uncultured archaeon
TTTCTAATTCATTTGATTTCTAAATGAAATAATATTAAATGAAAAACTTATAGTAGTACAAGGAATAAAAAATAACTTATATCTATGGGATTTCTAGTAAAATTAGCAGGAAAAGAACTAAAAGAGATTGAGTTTTATCTAAAAATAACAGTCGAGAATATAATTGAAGGCAAAATTATTGCCTTTCCTACCGATTCTGTTTATGGAATTGGAGGAGACCCTCAAAATTTAGATGTTATAAATAGAATTTATGATATTAAATTTCGAGATAGATCAAAAGGGTTATTATTATTAGTTTCAGATTATGAAGAAGCTACTAGAATTGCTGAATTCAATGATATCGCAAGAAAACTCGCAATCAAATATTGGCCAGGTCAATTAACAATGATACTAAAAAAAAAAGAGCCTTGTCTTATCCCTCCAGAAGTTACTGCCTTTCAAAATACAATAGGCTTACGAGTCCCCGAAAATGAAATAATTTTAAGCATTTTACGTCTACTAAAGGCAGAAGGACATTTCGGTGGAATTATAGGGACTTCTGCTAATTATTCTGGAGAATCGCCCTCAATTAGTGGAGAAGAAGTAATAAAAAAAATATTAAGTCCTATAGACTTTATTGTTGATGGAGGTAAGTCAAAATCGAAACTCCCTACTACTATCATTGATTGTACCTCTCAAAAGATAAAGTTTTTACGTATTGGAGAGATTTCTGAGGAAGAGATAGCAGAATATTTATCAGAATGAAAGGAGTGATATGGATGAAAAATTTCAATCTATTAGTCTCAACTTCTCGATACAACGAAACAAATGCAAAGTCGGAATTATGGTTCATTTTATTAATGTGTGGTGATACATACCCAATCATCTCAGGAATTCAGTTTCCTGGATTAATTACCGCTTTAACCAATTTGAATTCAAAACAAGTTCTTTCTAAAATAAAAAAATTACAGAAAAAAAATCCTAATTGTTTCCAATTTATTCTAAAGATTGTACCAATTGATTTTACTTGCGAAACAGATATAAAAACAATAAAATACCTTATACAAGAACATCATAAAGATTTTCTTAATGAAGGTGAGTCTTTTAAAATAATATTAAAACGAAGACATCATGAAAAAATTGAAAGAGATCATTTTATTGAAGCTATAGCTAGTGCTATTGATTACAAAGTTGATCTTGAAAATCCAGATAAAATAATTAGGATTGAAATTTTAGGAAATATTACTGGAATATCTTTTTTGAAAGAAAGTGAAACAATTAAGGTAAAAAATGAAAAAACTAGTCTCTCTTGAATTTAACTTGTTCTAAACCCAATAAAGCCATTTTTTCACAAATTAAGTCATTTAAAGCAGAATATTTGGAATTTAAATTAATTTCTGTTTTGTTGATTTCTATCCCATAAGAATTTAATATTATTTTAATTTGGTCTTCGGATATTTTAAAAAATTCTTTAATTTTATTGAACTTTTTTAACGTTTGATTATTTAGAGTTAATAAAGCCTCTTCTGCCTCGAGTATTTGCAATAACTCATCGTTAATACTATTTAAATTATCAGTCGGAGAGATGATGCAATAAATACAATTCTCTTTATTTAAATCAGAATAATCAATTCCAAAAGCTTCAATACTCTTGTTAATTTGCTTATTAGTTGCTAAATATAATAACAACTCGATCTTTTTTTTGCTCGAAATGTTAATATTTTGTTGAAATGCTTTCTGTAAATTGTAGCACGCCATAAAAATATGATTATCGTTTAAGATATATTCATTCTTAACAAATTGTAACATAGAATTTTCATTTTTATTTTGGAGGTCTGCAGTAATTTTAAAAAATTGATTTAAAGCATTTTCTTCATCTTTAATTTTATTAAAATCTAAAAATTTGTCTAAATTTATTTTAATTTGATTGATCCCAACAAAAAAGTGCAAATTTAAATCTTCAATATTAAATTCTTTTATGATCAAACCGGTAAACTCCACATTAGAAAATCAGGCATCGAATTAAATTGAACTCTAATAAAAATTACAAATGCTAAAAACACTAATAAATAAAGAGTAAATACGAAATCTTTAAAAGAATATTTTATAGTGTAATAATACGTACGTTCTTTTCTGCTACCAAAAGCTCTTGATTCAAGAGCTTCCGCAACATTAAAGGCTCTTTTGATTGAACTAATTATTAAAGGAACTAAGAGTGGAAAAAGATTTTTTATTTGATTAATAAGACCTTTTTTTTGCATTTCATATCCTCTGCTTTGTTGAGCATCTAATATGTTTTGCGCTTCAATCGCTATAGTAGGGACAAATCTAAAAGCTAATGAGAATGAGAAAGCAAATTCATATGGTATTTTCATTGAAATCAAAGATAGTGCTAAATCATTAGGATCAACAGTTAAGAAAAAGATTGAAAAAGCAGACACCATAATATAAATTCTCAATATCATTGCTAGCGCAAATGATAATGAAATGAACAATGTATTTAGAATAATTATGAAGAGGACCAAGAATGACAGACCACGTATGCTTTTAACCCATTGTCTAAATATTTTTCCTAAAAGAATTAAGGGAATTAAACTCAAAAAAATGAAGAATAAAGGCAATATTTGTGTGAATAATAGGGCACTTATTGTATATACAATAGAGAATAATAATTTTGCACGTGGGTCTAAATTATGTAGAAGGGATTTTTTTTTCATAAATTTGAATGCATTCAGAAATTCTAAAGACATGTATTAGTATTCCTCCTATATTTTCGAAGATTTATTTTTTATAAAATTCCTTAAATAATCCGTTATGTCATTCTTTGAAGATATTTTGTTTATTTCTTGCAAACCTAACTGTTGTAATGCTAAATAAAATTGGCAAATTTGTGGTAAAATTAATGATGTTTGTCCTATTAAAAACTCATTATTCAATACTTCTTTTGTAGAACCATCAGCTATAATTTGGCCTTCAGTCATTAGAATCGTCCGAGGTATATATTCATAAGCAAACTCAATATTATGAGTAATTATAATAATCGTCTTTCTTTTTTTTCTTTCATTATTAATTAAGTTAATAAAAAATTCAATTTCTTTCGCATCTTGACCTAAGGTAGGCTCATCGAAAACTAGGATTTGGGGATCTCTACAAATAATTGAAGCAACCGCAAGCTTTTTAGATTCCCCTCCAGATAAATTGAGGGGAGAACGCTTTCTATACTTCTCAAGATCAAATTCACGTAATGTTTGATCAGTTCTTTTTTGGATTTCTTCTTTACTAAGATTTAAACTTCTCAAAGAAAAATTAATTTCTTCTTCAACTGAATTAGCAAAAAGTTGATGGAAAGGGTTTTGAAAAATAATTCCTACGATCTTAGATAATGTCGCAATACTTTTAGAATTAATATTTTCGTTTTTAATATATATATTACCATAAGTTGGCCTAATTAAGCCATTTAAGGTTCGAATAAGGGTAGTTTTACCCGCTCCATTTCTTCCCATTATGCCAATTAATTCTCCCGTAAAAATGTTTAAATTTATATTTTTTAAAGCCCTAGTTCCATTTGGATATGTGTATCCAATTTCTTTCATCATAATCA
>CAYNEU010000036.1:0-7687 GCA_964396275.1 uncultured archaeon
AAGATTATAATACCCTGTAATCTTTCCAAAAGCCCCCAACATAGGAATGTTTAGAATTGGGCCACTAGCATGCATAAAATTTTTCTTAATGCAAATTCCTGTTGCATCAACAAGAAAGACCTTTATGTTATTAGGTAGACCACTTTTATCTATAGGATCTGGACTATTAACTATTAGATTTACACCTTCCTTTATTGAATTTTTTATCCTTGGAATGTCTAATAATGAAGTGTCAAACATAAATATATAATCTGGATTCACTACACTGTCATATGTTTTAATTTGCATACTCTTAGAAATTTTTGTAAATGCCTGTATTGGAGCACCCCTTCGCTCCGCTCCTATTATTGGAATTGCGATTGTATCTTTAAAATCCTCCTCAAATGCCATTTCAGCTAACAACTGACTTGCGGTTATACAAGTCTGACCGCCTCTACAATGCATTGATATTTCTACAATTTTTTCTTTGTCTGACAATTCATTCAACTGACTTTTATATTTCTATTGAGTGCAATATGTCCAATAAAGGCACAATGAATAAAAGTTCTATTGATTTTACTTATATGACTGCAATATGAAACAATAATATAGAATTTATAATTATAATTGTTATAATTATTAATTTATTTTTAAAAAGGTGCCCTCGTAAATTGATCTTGCAAAGTAATATAAAAAGTCCATCCAATTTTAAAAAAGTTTAAACTAGGAAATAGATATATGACTAATGAGAAAAGAAATAATGAGCTTATATATTCTTTCAAATGTCCCTCATGTCAAGAAGGCATAATCGATATAGTTAAGAGTATTTATGATCTTCCTGATGGTGACAAAATGCTCATATTAAAATTTGAATGTAATAGATGCAATTTTCATAAAAATGATGTTATCCCTCTAAGCACGAATATGGAACCTGGAATTATGACTTTACAAATTTTAGACGAAAATGACCTTAAATCTAAGATTTATCGTTCACCAGCAGGTAAATTGGAGATTCCTGAACTAGAATTAATAGTAGAACCAGGTCCAAGAGCTGATTTCTATTATACTAACGTACAAGGGATCTTATTCAGATTTGAAAATGCAGTCTCAATTTATAGAAATAATCTTGAAGAAAACGATCCAGAAAGCAGCGAAATTGATGCACTTATGTTTAATTTAAGACAAGCTATAGATGGGAAATTCAAGTTTACTTTAAAAATCACCGACCTACAAGGGGGAAGTTATATTATTCCCCTAGATAAATCAAAATACAGTTTTAAAAAAATTGAGAAAAAAGATTTAGAATAAATCTAAAATATGAAATATTCATAATTTTTTATTATAATTATTTTTATAGCCTCATGTAATCAGAAGTGTGAAAACAAAATGGGAACTCAAATTAAGAGAGTTGGAATTTTAACTGGAGGAGGAGATTGTCCTGGTTTAAATTCTGTAATCTATGGAATAATGTTAAAAGCATATGATGCGAGTATTGAGTGTGTGGGAATTCTTAAGGGGTGGAAAGGATTTTTAGAAAACCAAACAATTCTGCTTGATATTGCAGAACATGATGATTTACATACTGTTGGTGGAACCATCCTGTATACAAGCAGGACTAATCCATTTAAGGGAGTAAGTTCAAAAGAAGAAAGAGCGAAAGAATTAACTAAAAAATTCGAGGAATTAGGAATTGATGCTTTAATTGCAATAGGAGGAGATGACACATTAGGCGTTGCAGATAAAATGTATAAATTCGGTAACGCTAGAGTAGTTGGGTGTCCAAAAACTATAGATAATGATATAGCAGGAACTCATTATACATTTGGATTTTGGAGTGCTGTACAATTGGCTTCAAACACCTTGGATAATTTAACAACAACAGCACATTCACATCAAAGAGTATTTGTAGTTGAAATTATGGGAAGAGATGCGGGTTTTTTAACAATGTATAGCGGAATTTCCGCGGGAGCAGATATTATATTAATTCCAGAAACCCCTTTTGACTTATACAATGATATAATTGATGTATTGAAGAAGAGAGTTAATTCAGGTTATAAACATCATATAATAGTTATATCAGAGGGAGCATTTCCTAATTCAGATTCATTAAAACGAGATTTTAAGACAATATCAGAAAGAACAATAGATAAATTACCAAAAGATACATTTGGTAATCCCTTACTAGCTCAATTAAACATATCGCAAATCATTGTGAAGGAACTAGATTTAAGAGATGATCTAAAACAAGAGTTTCAAAAAAATGGGGTAGATTTTGAATGTAGAAGTGTGGTTCTAGGTCATACTATGCGTGCTGGAACGCCTAATTCATTTGATAGGATATTAGGTTTAAGATTTGGTTTAGCAGCAATGAAACTTGTTTTGGAAGGTAAATTTGGAAATATGGTTTCACTCCAAGGAAATAAAATAACAACAGTTCCTTTATTAGAAGGAGTTAAAAAGAAATATATTACTCCTGAAAATGATAAAATGGAATTACGTGATTTACTCGTAAAGATTCGCTATTTATCAAAACAAAAACAATGATTTTTATGGACTTAATATATGAATGTAATTAGAGGAACTCTCTTTGCTATTATAAAAGGAAAGGGGACACGATCGGAAGGAACTGAATATTACATTAAATCATTAGATGATTATAAAAAAAGATAGTCGGAAATTCTCATCAGGAAAATAACTCACTTATGGGAAAAAGATCCTGAATTAAATAAATTTCTAAACAAAAAAGTATTGATAATCGGAGAAATAATCGAGATAAAGAATACAATTACTGTTGACTATTCAAAAGTTAAGGAACTAGAATAAGTCTTGAGTTATTTTTAGTCAATTAAATCTAAAAATACAGATTAAGATTTTTTTACTATTTTAGAAGTTAATTTCAGTCTATCTTAACCATAATTCTTTTCCTCTTCTTGATCTGCGTCGAGTGCATCCATCTCAATATCACGACCAAGCCATTTATCACTTAAAATTGCCTTGTAATACTCATGTTGGATTATTAAATTCATAATTTCCGTTGTTCCCGTCCAAATTTCGCCTATTCGAGCATCTCGTAATAATCTTTCAATTGGATAAACTGTTGTGTACCCTATTCCTCCCATAATTTGCATTGCATTGTTAATTACTTTCCAACATGATTTTGTTGAAAATTTCTTTGATTCAGACACTAATCTTCTTTGAAGTGCTGGTGGTGCTCCAGCATCAATAGTTTTAGCTGTATTATAAACTATAGCTCTTACTGCATCTAAAAGTGTGATACTATCAGCAATTAAAAAGCTAACTGCTTGAAAATTTCTAATAGGTTGTCCAAATGCTTTTCTTTTAGCACTATATTTTGTAGCAATTCTCAAACAAGCACGAGCAAGACCTATGAAGCCCGATGCCGTAGTTAATCGCTCTGGAACCATCATTTGATAAAATATTTTTCCACCAGTACCCTCCTCTAAAATAATATTTTCTTTTGGCACTTTAACATTATTAAATTTTATTCTACCTGCACCACCACCTCTAGTTCCTAGTATACCATAAAGATATTCAGTATTAACACCTTCAGTTCTATCCACAATAAATAAACTTAACGTTTTATGAGGATCTGCATTTGGATTTAAGTTGGTTTTCGCATAAACTAAAAAGAAATCAGCTCCTTCAGCACCTACAACAAATCGTTTTTCTCCATTTAAAATATAATAATCCCCTTCTTTAGCAGCAGTACATGTCGCTCCAAAGAAGTCCGAACCCCCTCTAGGTTCAGTTAACGCTTCAGCAGTGAACTTTTTTCCCTCACACATGGGTTTAAGATATTTTTGTTTTTGTTCCTCTGTCCCAAAAATATTTAATGCTTCACCACATATACTGGGCAAAGAAAATAAACATGCAAGTGAACTTCCTAATACTCCGATTTCTTCTTGAGCAATAATTTCACTCTCCCAATTCAATCCTCGTCCTCCATATTTTTTTGGGAATCTTATTCCTATTAGATTTTGGTTAGCTAAAGCATTTAACCATTCAGAGGGATACTGGATTTCATCCATATCCATTTTTTTTAATAATGAAGGAGGAACGGCAGTTTTTACGAATGTTCGAACTTCTGCTCTAAGCTTTTTATTTTCTTCAGTTAGTAAATAATCATACATTTTTAATACTCACTTATTGATTTATAATGCGTTCAAATAATGATAGGTCCTATAAAAATAATGATTTAATCCTACTTATATTGGTTTACTTTTTTAGGTTAAATTCAAAGTTCCATTGTAGTTCAACAGTTTAAACTATATATATTTTAAATTACTTATCTTACACACTGTATAGCAATTTATAGTATTCTAAAATCATAAATCTATACTTAAATATCTTGAACTCTTAATAGAGGACTTCCTATGTTCACTAAAATTAAAACTACATACAGAGAATATCCTAACGCATTTAAAGTGCTGACTCTCGCCACTTTCATTGACATGTTAGGAAGTTTCTTATTATTTCCTTTTTACGCACTTTATGTAACCGAACATTTTGGAGTGGGGATGACTCAAGTTGGATTCCTATTTTCTATTTTCTCAGCGGGAAATATATTTGGTGGAATCCTCGGAGGTGCATTAGCCGATAAATATGGTCGTCGTGCAATGGTCCTGATTGGATTGATTGTAAGTGGAACAGGAAGTATTTTTTTGGGATTAGTTAATGATCTGAATATATTTTACATTCTCGCGGGATTTTTAGGGTTAGTAGGCAATTTTGGAGGTCCAGCACGACAAGCAATGGTAGCAGATTTACTTCCAAAGGAAAAACAAGCAGAAGGATTTGGAATTCTACGAGTGGCTTTTAATCTTTCCGCAACAGTCGGTCCTATCCTTGGTGGATTTTTAGCAACCAAGTCTTATATGTTATTATTTATTGCGGATGCTGTGAGTAGTTTAATTACCGCTGTTATTGTATATACGGTTATTCCAGAGACAAAACCTCAAAAGCAAGATGATAAACCAGAAGAAACTGTAATGAAAACTATAATAGGATACAAACATGTGTTAAAGGATTGGGTGTTTGTTTTGTTTCTCTCTGTTTCTGCTATAACGGTATTAGTATATATGCAAATGAATAGCACTCTTTCGGTATTTTTGCGGGATGTTCATGGATTCCCTGCACAGAGTTTTGGGTTTTTGTTAAGTATGAATGCGCTTATGGTGGTTTTATTTCAATTCTGGATAACTAGGAAGATTTCAAAATATGCTCCCATGAAGATAATGGCTTTTGGAACATTGTTTCTTATGATTGGTTTCGGAATGTATGGTTTTATTTCTGAGCCATATCTTTTTTTCATTGCTATGGCAATAATTACGGTAGGAGAAATGATAGTATTCCCAACCGGGCAAAGTGCAGCTGCCTCTTTTGCTCCAGAAGATAAACGAGGCCGATATATGGCAGTTTATGGTTTCCAATGGATGATCCCGAACCTATTTGGAGTTTTAGCCGCTGGATTAATTATGGACTCTATTGGACCAAATTGGGTATGGTATTTAGCTGGAATTCTCTCTATATTCTCCATGATAGGATTTTGGTTAATTCATGGGGTCACTAAAGAACGTTTATCAAAGGAAAAAAAACCTCTGAAAGAACAATTGCTTGAGTATACAGTTCCTTCAATCGAATGAGAGATTTCAAAATTTTTTTATATTATTAATCAGACTTTTAATAATAATTTAAAATAATCTCTTGTTTTTTTAATTTTTAAAAAATTTCACTCTTAAATTAGACATTTAATTAAGTATTAATATAAGGGTTAAGAATCAATTTCAAATACAATCTTGATGTATTCATATTTGGAATTAAGCAATTTCAGAACTCTATCAGCAAAAACCCGAAGATTTTTCGCATGAATCAGTTTTTCATCTTTCTGTTCAAGTAAAAATTGATATATTATATTTCTAGTATTATCAGGACCATTATCCTCTAAATATTTCATCCAATGAATTGACATCCTACAGATGTTTTTTAAATTATTATCTGAATACTCATTTTTATCAAGGATTTTTTCATGGTATTTACTTATTGCATTACCTACTCTTTCTAAATAATCAGCAGTACCTAATGAATATCTGCATAGACTAATTAAATTTGAAGTTATTCTAGAATTTCTGGTATTAGTTGCTGCTTCAAAGGAAATCCACGCTTCATTCCATTCTTCCTTACTTCTACTTTCTAATCCATCAGTATGTAAAGCTACATTCATTATATCACTGAGATCGACATCGTGTCCTCTTTTTAATTTTTTATTAAAAATCTCTCCAAGTTTAGTTCCTTCAAGATAACTTCCAGCGCCAAAATCAAGCAATTGATTTAAATTATTTGCGGCACAAAGTGCTTCATGTCTTATTTCACCTGTATCTGGATTAGTCCACTGAATAGTTTTTTCGAATTCTCCCGTTTCCTTATTTTTTATCCAACCCATTTCTCTTAAGACATGGTCTAATAAATGAACTTTAAACATCCAGAAATCCAAATCATCTGTGAAGCGTTTTCTCCTCCAATCTCTTGATGTATATTTACCTAAATATAGTTTTAAGGTTCCTCGAATTAAGGAAAATTTACCATCTTTAATTGCATCGCAAGCATCCTTAAAATAAGTATGCTTAGGATCTTTTGATATGTCGACAATTCTATTTATTATTTCTCTAGCTTCTCCAGCAACTACATCACATGGTATCCGTCCATCAGAAGGATATGCCCTTGATCCTCCATCTAAAAACTTTTTAAATAAATCCAATTCATCGTCAGGAATTTTATACCATGGATTATTGAACATTATCTTAGAGAATTTGTAATGAGTGAAACCGTTTTCATCTATTGTAGTTTTTTGGATCAATGGAGAAACATCTCTTAGATTATCTCCTTTATGTACTGCATCTGCTCTTGTATCCCAAACTAAAGTCATACGAGATATTATATTGAATGTAATTTTTAAAAATTGCTAATTTAAAATATAAAATTAATTTTTAAACATAGAATCTATTGGTAATATATCATGTAATATAAAAAAACATAAAAGAAAATGAATTTATTTAAGGTTTTTACATTAACTCCTTGGGATTCGCTCAATTTAGAGACTTTGACAGAAGTTAAATTATATTCATTGAAAAATATATTTAAGACGTTTCCTGTAATTCAGCCTGAGTTTTTTGATGATTTACTCTCACATTTGTATACATTCAAACATTATTCATGGGTTGAGAGCATTAAAAGAATTGTTGGACCAAATGATGAAGATTATGATATAAAGCCTTGGAATCTAATGTGGGGTATGGATAATGAAAGGCGAATATTCCAATTCTTATTTCAAAAAGTAAAAGATGAACTTAAAGATTCACAAGCAACATTGGTAGCATTAGCACCACCAGAATTAGGGAAATTATTTACTCAATATAAAGAAGAAGCGATCTTACGAACGTTATCTTTACTCAATAATCCAAAAAAAATGAAATTCTTGATGATTTTAGCACCTAAAGGAAAATCTATTGCCGAAGAACACCAATTACTCCATATAAATAAGGAAGATTTAGAAACCCTCAAGTTTAATAAAATGCTTAAACAGATGCCAAATATTAAGGGCGAGTGGTTCTTAACCCATTCACCCCGTTGTCCAAACTGTAAAAGAGAGATTACAGAGATAAAAGGTTTGAATGTGGGGTTTCTTAAATTT
>CAYNEU010000037.1:0-6716 GCA_964396275.1 uncultured archaeon
AAAAGAAAATGCTATAAATACTTATGCAATTCATAGTAATCCTAATCTAGGGAAATTTTTTAATTTTGATCGTGGTTTTGACGTTTTTTTGGATGGAGAAAGATATAAAAGTCAATCTGTAAATAGCTTAAAACAGCAATTAAGTAATTATATAAAAAAATTATTAGATTACAATAATCTATCAAATAAATTAATGTATCGCCTTAAGGGATTTAACAGATTAAAAACATGGTTAAGAACGAAAACACCCTTTCTTACAGAGTTTTTATTACCATTTACTCCAATTGCTTATAATGCACCTTATATAGCAAACAAATTAATTTCGTTTTTAAAAACTTTTCAAAAACCATTATTTATTTGGGCTCACTTTATGGATGTTCATAGTCCTTATAATCCACCTAGGCGAAATGTTTTAAATTTCAGAAAAAAGGATTTTGACATTTCTGAAAGAAAATTTCTAGTAGAAAAAGTATATCCAAGGGCAAAAGAAATTGAAATAACACCTAAAATGATAGATGATCTAAAAATACTCTATGATGCTGAAATTAACTTTGTTGATGAATATCTAGCAATTTTCTTAGAAGCAGTTAAAAATCAAATTCAAAACAATTGTTTAATAATTATAGCAGCTGATCATGGAGAATCTTTTTATGAACATGGATTATTTGGCCATCAAGGTAGTATATATGATGAAGTGTTAAAAATCCCTCTAATTATTGTTGAATTAGGTAAAAATTCAATTAAAAAAAAGATACAAAATAGTGTTCAACTAATTGATATATCCCCTACTATTTTAGATTATTTTGGCATAAAAATTCCCGAAAATTTTCAAGGAATTAGCCTTCTACCCATGATTAGAGGTGAATCCATAAAAAGAAAAGATTATATTATTTCCGAATGTTATCAGAAAAATGGATTGATGAAAAGAAACAGTAAAGAGGGTTTCATTTTATTAACAATTCGAAACCAAGGATGGAAATATATTTTTGATGAAGAAAAAGATACAGAATTGTTATTTAATTTGAAAATAGATCCTCAAGAGAATAATAACGTAATCAATGAAAATACTGAAAAACTGGCAGAATTTAGAACAATAAAACAATACCATCTCAAGAAAATAACTGAATCCTATGAGGAAAAATTAAAAATCACTAAATCTATTGATAAACTTAAATTAGATAGTTTAAAATAAAATAAATTTGTTTTTTATTTTTAAATCTAAAAATTACAAATTTAGTTCCTTTTTTTGGATTTGTATTAATTCTAGAATCCCTTTTTCTCCCATTTCCATGATTTCAGTTAATTTCTTTTTAGTAAAAGTAGCTTTCTCCGCGGTTCCTTGGAGTTCCATAATTTCAGATTTCTCATTCATAACTAAATTAAAATCAACATCTACTTTTGAATCTTCACTATAATCTAAATCCAATAGAATTTGATTATTTTTTATTCCTAAAGACACTGCTGCTAATACAGTATAATCTGGAAATTCATAAATGAGTTGTTGATTGTAGAGATGATTAATAGCATCAAATACTGCTATGAACGCTCCCGTAATTGAAGCACATCTTGTACCACCGTCAGCTTGAATAACATCGCAATCGATTTTTATAGTACGTTCACCAAGTTTTTCATAATTAAAACCAGCTCGTATACATCTCCCTATTAATCGTTGGATCTCAACTGATCTTCCTCTATTAGGCTCTCTTTTGTTTCTCACTTGTGTGGCTCTCGGTAACATAGAATATTCTGCTGTAATCCATCCTGTTCCTGTATCGATTAAAAAACGTGGAACAGATTCAACAATTGAGGCTGTTACAATTACTTTTGTACTTCCCTGAGTTATTAAAACAGAACCTTCAGGATATTTAAGGAAATTTCTCTTTATAGTAATTTTCCTTAATTCATCAAATTTTCTTCCATCAAATCTTTTATTTCCAAGCATTTCTTAACTCGAGTAATTATTAACAAATAAAATTAGAAAATTTCAAATTAAAAGTATTAAAAATTATTATTTAACTCTTAAAGAGTATATTAGTATATTTTTTATAAAGTAAAAAAGTTATTAAAATTAGCAATTATCTCATATTATTTTACCGTAGGATAAGATCCTAAAATCTTATACCAAATTACAGTTTCGGTCAACTTATCAAGAATTTTTATTATTTTTGGATCATCTTTATCTCCTTCAAAATCCATTAAAAAAATGTATTCCCAACGGCCTCTTCTTCTTGGACGGGATTCAATTTTTAATAAATTGATATTTGCATCAGCAAAAATTTTTAAAACATTGTACAAAGCGCCTGGAACGTGTTTAGTAATAAATACTACAGAAGTTTTTATTTTCCCCTCTTTTTGATCATTTTCTTTTTTTGAAATTATTAAAAATCTTGTATAATTGTTCGGA
Source organism: uncultured archaeon (assembly GCA_964396275.1). Taxonomy (GTDB): domain Archaea; phylum Asgardarchaeota; class Lokiarchaeia; order Sigyniarchaeales; family SOKP01; genus Loki-b32. The sequence goes on from CAYNEU010000037.1 coordinate 2,405, forward strand.
TGATCTTCAATTTTAGAGCTTAAAACTTTTAAATTGTATATATCACTTGAGAATTCTGTTCCAATTGCAGCATAAGATTCATCATTTAACTCACTCACTCTATGGGCAGCCTCTGCTGTAGAATTAACATTGATTAATTCTGCATTAGGCAAATTAGTTTTAATCCATGTACTAGTTTGAGCAAAAGCTTGTGGATGAGAAATTATATATCGAATTTTCGATAAATTAGAAAATTTTAAGGATAATAAGTTTTGAATAATTCTAAGCTCAGACTCCCCATAAATAAAGAGATCTTTTTCAATTAATAAATCAAGAGTTTCTCTAACTGTTCCCTGAAGGCTATTTTCTATCGGGATAATACCATAATCTATTAAGCCCTTTTCAATACTTTCAAAAATTTCTGAGTTAGAATTGAATTTTAAGAATTCTGTATTTGCCTTAGGAAAATATTCTAATGCGGCTTGATGGGTAAACGTCCCTTTTGGCCCTAGATGTCCAACTTTAATCATAAAACCTTGTATTAATTTACTAGCATTGATAATTTCTTTCCAAATAGCTTCTATACTCATTGGTTTTAACATTGTTGATTTTTTTTTAATTCGCTCTATTATTTCCTTCTCTCTCTTCGGTTGATGTATCTCGATACTTAACTCTTCTTTGAGATTTCCGATTTTCTTAGCAATTTCTCCTCTTGTATTTAAGAGTTTTATAATTTGATTATCAATTTCATCAATTTCTTTCCTAAATATCTCTATTTCCTTTTTAAAGGCATTAAATTCTTTCATATTATAACACCACCACAATTAATTAAAAATAAAGAAAAATATATCTTTTTATAAAAAGTCCTCTAAATTTAGTTCTAAAGCTGCAACAGGAAATTCTAATTTGAAATTTAACAAAACTTCTGGGTGAATTTCACCGATCTCTCCAATCTTTTTTCCTTTCAAATAAACACTCCCATATCTACCTTCAAGATAAGTAGGATTTTTCTCAGGTTTAATTTCATAATCATCATAACACCCTAGTGAAGTCATAATAAAATCTAAAGTAGACCGGCTTTCTGTAAAATCAGCATGCTCATGATAAGTGGCCGCAGAAAGATGAACTTCCCTTTTTGCCCCTGTTTCTTTACTTTTATCTAACAAAATGATATCACCAACTTCAAAAATTCTAATAGGTTTTTCTTCAGAACGGTTATTTAATAAAGTCTCCAACAATTTCGGTAGTATCGCTGTTCTTGTAGTATTATATTCTTTTGACACGGGATTTAAAATTTGTACATGACTTGATTCTTTAAATTCTTGTCTCATATAATTATAATGCTTTTCAGAGTTAGATAAAATAAAGTTCAAGACTTCTAAATATCCCGCTCCAATCATTATAGTCCGAATTTTATTCGAAAAAGATTGAATCGGATGATATTTTCCGATACATCCTTCTCTAATGGTTGTAGGTAGTTTATTATATCCATATCCAATTGCACATTCTTCGGTAAAATCAACAACGTGCATAATATCTCCTCTAAAAGCGGGTACCCATACATCTAAATATCCTTTCTTATTTGATTCTTTAGCATCTAATCTAACTTTGTTAAAACATTTTATCATATCTTTTGAAGATAAACTAATTCCTATATATTTATTAATATAATCAATCTCAACCTCCCACTTCTCAGGATTCAGATTGGGGGTAATTATTTCCTTCCCTTTCTCGTAATTTACCTTAACACTTTCAATTTTTGCTCCCATATCTGCTAAAGTTGTTGATAAAATATTTAAAGCTAAATTAACAGCTTTAAAATCTGTTCCAGTTAAATCTAAAAATAGATTTTTAGTATCATCTGTAACTGTCGTTATTACTCCATTTATAACTGGAGGAAAGGATAAGACCTCATTGTTATTATCAAAAATTATAGGATACACTTCTTTTCCTTCCAAAATATGAGCATATTCAATCCCCTTCTCATGTAATAATAGGATTTCTTCTAAATTCATAGGATATCCATCACCATGTAATGGAATAAAACTTACAGAATCGGGTTTAACAGCTGTATATCGATAAGGAGGTATAATTTTATCAAGATCATGAACACCTATTGCTACTTTTTTCCTATCTCGTCCAACTGCCCAGTGTAGATGTTCTTGGATGTTCATTAAAGTTGCAACCTCATCTTCATCCAGATCAATATTTCGAATTACACCACAGACTATATATGGTCGAACTTTATTAACTATTGGATCAACATTTAATTCAATTTCTCCAGGAGAAATTTCAAAGGAAGGTATTCCTAACTCAATTTCATAATATCCCTGAAGTGCTCTGGTAATTCCTTCTGGACTAGAAAAGTCAGGTCTATTCGGATTATATTCAACTTTAATCTTTTGCTCTTTTTCATTTATATCCTCTAAATCTAAACCAATCCATTGTAAATCATATTCTAAATCCTTAATATCTAATTTTTTTCCGATGAGCTTTTCCAATCTTTCAAGTTTAAGTTCTAATGTTGGCAATTCTTTAAAACCTCCATACTAATATGATTGACTCCTCAACCATTTTATTGGATTTATATACAAGTCTCTAATATCCTTCCGGCCAAAATATAACATTGCTATTCTCTCAAGTCCTTGACCCCATGCTAAAACGCGAGTTGGATCTTTAATTCCCCATGGATATGTCACTTCTGGCCTAAAAATTCCCGAACCTCCCATCTCTAACCATTCACCCAATTTATCATAAAAAACAGAAACCTCCATACTGGGTTCAGTATAAGGAAAAAACCCGGGTCTTGTTATAATCTTTTTAAATCCTAATTTTCTATAAAATTCTGATAACAATCCAATTAAATCACAGAGGGTTACATTTTCATCAATAACAATACCTTCAACTTGAGTAAATTCTGCTAAATGTGATCTGTCTACCTTTTCATTTCTGAATACCCTATCAATACAAAACACTTTGATAGGTGCTTTTTCACCATTTCTATAAAATTTAGCTAATCTTCTAATAGTAGTAGCTGTGGTATGAGTTCTTAAAACTGTCTTTTTTGCTATTTCAACATCCCAATCATAGCCCCATCCACGTGATCCCGAATCTCCACCATTTTCATGTGTTTCCTTAACCGCTTGAACTCTATCGTTTTCAGGTAGTTTAGCTATTTTAGGATTATTTAAATAGAATGTATCTTGCATTTCTCGAGCTGGATGATCTTGTGGTTGAAATAAAGCATCAAAATTATAAAATGCACTTTCAATTATCGGGCCTCTAATCTCTGTAAATCCCATTGAAATAAATATTTCTCTTATCTCATTAATTAATCTAATCATAGGATGTAGTTTCCCTGCTTTTAATAATGGGCCCGGTTTAGTAACATCAAAAGGTTTTAAATCATAATTTTTCCATGTTTCAGAGATCAACATCTCATGAGTAATTTTACTAATTTGTTCTAATTCTGTAATTTTTGAGATTTCAACTTTTTTACCCTTTTCAGTTAAACTTATGATTCTTTCAGTCCTACGATTTTTCTTAACCAGCTTTCTTTTATTTAGTACGTCTAATTGTATTAATTCATCTTTAGATAATGTAGAATGATCAATAACGGGATTTTCTTTAAATCTTTTTAGAAATTCTTCAAAATCGGTTTCAGGAAATTTTTCAGCAGTAATAAATATTCTATTTTCTCCTGAAGCTTTACTTTGCGCAAGCCATCGTTTTTTTTTTAAATTTGAAATGCCTACATAAAAAATATTTCTATCTAAATGAGATTTTTTTAAGAATTCATCTAAACTTAATTCTTTAATTTTGTTTTCTAATAAAATATTTAATAATTGACGTTCAGGAAGCCCATTTTTTAAATAATCAATTCCTTCTTCATTTAAAGAGATTTGATTTACCTCTTCCTCCCTAAAATTCCCTAAATCATGCTCAATTAAATCATTGACTGCAGACATAAGCACAATATAATCAATTTTCAATTCTTTTGTCAGATCTGTTGCAAGTACTTCAGAACTCTTTTTCTTTAATACTTTTAAAATATCAATTACTTGCTTTTTAAGTCTAATTGTCATATGCTTTAGCTAAATTTTTTTACTTTTTTATTATATCTTTAAAAATCTCTAATGTATTTAAATCTTTCTTGAACTTAGTTATTGTAAATCATCCGATCTTGAATTAGAAAGACTATTTTTATTTTAAATGCAAAAATTATGGATTTAAATATAAATAATATCAAAAAATCCGCAGCCAAGAGATTAAAATCAGTATAGAAATATTATTCCCTTGGCAGAATAAAGAATCTAATGAAAAATGAATTTTG
>CAYNEU010000038.1:0-6448 GCA_964396275.1 uncultured archaeon
GAATTATCAATAATTCAATAAATCTTACACCAGTTAGTTTTTTTTAATATTTCCTTATTTTCTCTTTAATAAAATATGGCATTAATATTAAGAATTAAAAAATCACCAAGAATATTTTAGGCATATCAATAAAAATTTATGTGTTTTGCCATGACAACACCTTTACCAAGCCCTAGTCAACCAATTAATAAAGTTCAACGCTTTGAGGATTTTTATCGTTTATTTCAAGAAAAACCAGGTGAATATAAGTATCAAGATCAAATTAATGATATTTACGCAAAAGGAGGAAATACTCTTATTATTCTTTATGAAGATTTATTGGCAAGTGAACCAGATATAGCTGAATTGCTAAAACAAGATCCTGAAGCTTTACTTGAAGATGCTATAGACGCATTTAAAAATTTATTAAAGTTTCAAGGATCAAAACTTACTATTCAAAATTATTTTGTTAGAATAACCACTAAAGATAAAATAAGCACTTTATTTATCCCTTTAAGAGGATTAAGGGCAAAAGATATTAGTACTCTAGTTTGGTCTAAAGGTATCTTAGTTAGATGCTCTACCATTAGACCTAAGATAATAAAAGCCTCTTTTGAATGTAATATATGTGGAGCTCAATTTGATATTATTCAATTAACTTCGAGAATAAGGTGGCCTAAATTTTGTGTAAATAAAAGATGTAAAGCAAGAGCACAAACAGATTTTAGACTTATATCAAAAAGTTCAGAATTTATTGATTGGCAAAGCGTCATGATTCAAGAGATACCAGAAGATTTGCCCGCTGGAAGAATTCCTAGATCAGTTCAGGCAATTTTAACACATGATTTAGTTGATACAGTAAAACCTGGCGATAGAGTTAAATTGATGGGAGTTTTTAAATCGGTTTTAGCCCAATCGACTAAAAGTAATAATTCTACATTATTCAAGACTTTTTTTGATATTAATTTTATAGATCCTGAAGATAAGTCAGAAGATACTATTGATCTATCTAAAGAAGATATGAATAAAATTGAAGCTCTATCAAAAGAACCATTTATTCAAAAAAAAATCGCAAGATCAATCGCTCCTGATATATATGGGAGAGAAGATCTTAAAATAGCATCAGCTTTAAGCTTATTTGCAGGGACAAGGAAGAAAAAGCCCGGAGGAGGTTATAAAAGGGGTGATATACATGTACTATTTGTTGGAGATCCTGGAACAGGAAAATCAGAAATTCTAAAAAGTGCTATAGACGTATCTCCACGAGGATTATACACATCCGGAAAAGGTTCAACAGCTGTAGGCCTAACTGCTGCAGTAATAAAGGATACTGACACAGGTCAAATGAACCTTGAAGCTGGGGTTGTTGTATTAGCAAATGGAGGTGCAGCTGCAATTGATGAATTTGATAAAATGGATACTGCAGATAGATCTGCACTCCACGAGGCAATGGAACAACAAACGGTAAGTATAGCTAAAGCTGGAATTGTTGCTACATTGAAAGCTCAAACAGCAATCATAGCGGCAGCTAATCCATATTCTGGAAGATATGATAGATATAAAACACCTACTCAAAATATTCGATTACCGCCTTCTCTATTATCACGTTTTGATTTAATTTTTATAGTTGTTGATAAGCCTAACCCCGCAGATGATGCTCAAATGGCTGAGTTTATATTAAGAAATTCCATGATGAACTCAGAAGAAACACTTGAAGAAAATGATACATCTGTAGCGCCCATCTCAAGAGATCTTCTGAAAAAATATATTAAACACGCTAGAAGGACATGTAATCCCGTTTTATCTGATGAAGCTAAAGAAAGAATAAAAGAATTTTATCTTGATTTAAGAGGTCAATATGACAGTGAAGATGCAATTATATCGATTTTAGCAAGAAATTTAGATGCTTTAGTTAGGCTTAGTGAGGCTTATGCTAAAATGGCGTTAAGAGATAATGTACTTAAAGAAGATGTAGAAGAAATAATTAAATTATTCAAGAGATATCTTAAAGATACAGGTTATGATGAAACAACCGGAAAAATTGATATGGACAGAATTTTTGTTGGTCAATCTAGAACTAACCTAAATAAATTAGAAACTATTATGAATAGACTGAAAGAGATCTTTGAAGAAAATAATTGGAGAGCACTTGAAAAATCTAATGTTATTCAAATTTTAGAGTTAGAAGAGAGTTTAGATAAAAAATTCATAGAAAACGCTTTAGATGAGTTAATAAAAGAGGGAACCTTATACGAGCCAAAAAGTAACCAAATTAAATTTACAAATAAAATAGAATAATTTAATTCTTTTAAATTATGTCTAAAACAGGATTATTTTTAATAGAACACTTTTACTGCTTCTTCTGAGATAAGTTTAAATACTAATTCAACATTCTCTCCTGTTTTTGCAGAAGTTCGAATAATTGATATTGCATTAATTTTCTTTTCTAAAGAAAAAATCTCCTTTTCACTTATTTCTGTTCCTAAATCATTCTTATTTGCGAGTAGAATAATTGGAGCCTGTGCGCAGTATTGTTTTACATCAGGAATCCAGAATTTTTCAATTTGATCGAACGTTTTTCTACGTGTTAAATCCCCAACAATAATAATCCCCTTAGCTCCAGAATAATAAGAAGGTCTCATACTTATCCAACGTTCTTGTCCAGCGATATCCCAAAGCTGAATCTTTATATCAATATTCTTTTCTAATTTTAGTTCCTTAGTAAAAATGTTTGTTCCTATACTTGAACGATAATCTTTACTAAATTGCCCCGAAATAAATTTTTTAACTAAGCTTGTTTTTCCAACAGCGGGTTCTCCAATTACAATGATTTTCAGCGTGTACTTAACGGTCTTACTCATATATAATTAATCCTATGAAGAAACTTTTTTAAGTTTATATGTAAATATTAAAATAATTAAGTCCAAAAATATTAAAAAAGTAAAAATAGAGAGATAGTATTATGACAACCGGTATAATATATGATGATATTTACTTAGAGCATAACATTGGAACTCAATTACAACATGTAGAGAGCCATGAAAGATTGATTTCTATAATGAATTTTTTAAAACAAAAACATTTGCTTGAAGATCCAAACTTTAAAGTCATTAAACCAAGAAAAGCAACTTTAGAGCAAATCAAGTATGTCCATAGAGAAAGATTAATTAAAGAAATTCAAGAAATATGTGAGTTAAGTGCTAAAACGCACCGTCTTCAGTCTATTGATATGGATACAGTCGCATCCCCTAAAACCTATGAAGCATCATTATTCTCAGTCGGTGGAAATTTGCAAGCTATAGATGAGATATTAAATAATAATGTAAAGAATGCCTTTGCATTGGTAAGACCTCCTGGACACCATTCTAATTCACATAAATTTGCTGGTTTTTGCATATTTAATAATATTGCTATCGCAGCAGAATATCTTTTTAGGGAAAAAGGAATAAAAAAAATAGCTATTGTTGATTGGGATTGTCATCATGGTAATGGTACTCAAGATATTTTCTATCAAGGTTCTAAATCAGATTCTGGCGAATTAGTGATGTTTAATTCTCATCAATACGGATATTTTTATCCAGGTACAGGAAATTATGATGAAATTGGCATGGGGAAAGGAGCAGGAAAAATTATTAATTATCCAATGCCTGCTGGTTCAGCTGACGATGTTATACCTCTTTTTTTCGATGAAATAATCGCTCCCATATGTGAAGAGTTTAAACCAGAATTTATTTTAATTTCTGCGGGTTTTGATACACATTGGACAGATCAATTAACGAATATGAATTGGACATACCAAGCACCTGCAAACTATCTAAAAAAAATTAAAACCATCGCACAAAAATATGCTAATAATAGAATTCTTATAACTTTAGAGGGAGGTTATGAATTAGATAAACAAGCTCGTGCTGTTTTTAATTGCCTAAAAGTTCTTAACAATGAGGATAACAATCTAATCCTAGAAGAATCAAGATCTTCTAGAGCAGAATTGCTAGAATATTTCAATAATAAATTAATTCCCGCATTAAAGGATAAATTAAAACCATATTGGGAATGCTTTTAAGAAGTTATTTACAAAACACTTTTATATTTACATTTATGCTATTATTATAATTACACTAATTATTGTATAATAAAATTTTATTTAGTAAAAATTAAATAGAGATTATTATGTCCGACGAATATGAGAGAAATGATAATAATAAGTAAAAGAAAAAAAAGCCGTTTTCAATACCATCGATGCCACCACCTTCAATTACCCCTCTTACACCCCCTCCTTCAATGCCACCTCCTACAGCTACGCCACCTACAACCCCCCTGCCTTTAACAACTCCTCCTACGCCTCCAATCCCACAATCACCTTCTCCACCTGCACTTGAACCAACTCTCCCTCCTATCAGGGGGCCTATGACCCCTCCTCTTAGTGATTCCACACCTTCAATCTCAATAGGTCCTTCACAAGAGGAATATGATTCAGCTAAAATACAGCTCCAAGAAAAAGATTCCCGTATAAATCAATTACAATCTCAAATTAATAATTTAAATACCCAAAGTTCACAATTAAATGCTCTGATTCGAGAAAAAGAAAATCAAGTGAATCGAGTAACAAACCAATTACAATCTCTTCAGAGTTCAACGGAAGCTTATCAACAACAAGTTAAACAATTGACTGACGAAAATGCTCAACTACAAGCTCATATTCCTGGATTACAACAACAAGTTCAAGAACTTCAACAACATAATTCTATGTTACAGCAACAAATTGGGCCGTTACAAGCACAAATTACTAAATTGCAGGAAGAAGTTGTGTACAAAGAAAAGCGTATCCAGGAATTGAAAGAACCAAAAGCAGTGATGCCTTCTAGCTTAGCACAAGGTATAACAGATCAAACATCTAGCTATAGTACCAGCCCATCTTTGACACCTACAACAACATCCACACCTAATCTCTCTGCTCAAATGGGCGCAGGGAGAAGAATTTGCCCTAACTGTGGTGCAAGTGGTTTTGCTGTAAAGGAAGTTGAAGATAAAACGCGAATAATCAGCTACATTCCAAAACCAATTTATGCAAAAAAGCTGGTATGTACTAAATGTGGTTTTGAATTTTAAAATAATTAATCTTTTCTTTTAAACTATTAATAAATCATTTACCTATCACTTCAAATAGTTTGAATGATGGATATACCAACTGAGTTATAATTAAAGACTTTTCATAACTAACAACAATAAAATTATTCATAAAATTATTTTTAAAGAACCTAACAAATTAAAATAGGATGTGGAAAATTATATATATAATAATTTTAATTAATATTCTATGCTCTTTTTGGTGAAAAAAAAGGTTTATTTTGGTCTAATATGTCTGAATTAAGAGAGGAAATATTAGGAGGAGGTATTAATAAAAAGCGAATTATTGGTACAGTATTAATAGCAATGCTTTTAATTGGTATTTTTGCCTTCTCAATGACTTTTTATAGTTTTCTCTTTGGTACTCAAAGACCAACTCCAAGTGAAGAAAAAAAAAATACACCAGAAGAGGACGCTAAATTAATAAAACCACCTTTTCCCTTTGATGAAGATTTTTGGAAAGATTTATTAGATGACTTTTTAGATAACTTTAATCTTAGTCTTTTAGAAGATTTAAATATAGATAATGAAACTCTTATTGATATGTTATCTGACCTGCTTGATGGAGACCTAAGTGATCTAGATCTAGGAAATTTTTCTATAGGCCAACTTCTCCCTTTATTAGCCTTACTTGGTTTAGCAGGTGGTGCTGGAGATATAGAAATTTTTAGAGTATTTAACTACAATTCCTTAGCTAATATGACAGATGTATTATGGAAACATGAATGTTTTGATGAATATACTGGAGATGGATGGCATTCTACAGCAAGTTTAGGTACTTATGATTTTTACGATCCTGGTGATTATTATTCTAAATATCTACTTCAAGGTATAGATCTTTTAAAAATAAAAAAGCCAGTTCCTTCTCCTGAAATTGGAATAAATACTATGATCATTCCAACACTTTTCCCTATACCTTTTGTAATGGATGGAAGTGTGTATGCTCCTAATATAAATTTAGGATCTACCACTCTTCATAAGAACGATTATAATTGCACTACACTTGATCTCTACTTTGATTCAACTGAAGGTGTAAATATGACATTCGAAATGTTTGGTCTAAACTTACCTACAGATCAAGAAATAAATAGTAGTGCTGTTGAAGCTACTTATACGCCATCGTATATAAAAACTAAATATTTACAATTACCTCCAACTTTCACCATTTATAAAGATAATAATCCTAACTTCAAATATCACTATGATATATTAGATACTATCATAAATGCTAATGATAATGCTTTTGTAGCTGCTAATAAGATCAGGGATTATCTTAATACATACTTTACCCTTCCTAATATAGATAATTTTATGGATTATGAAGCTGCTCCAGAAGGAACAG
>CAYNEU010000039.1:0-3819 GCA_964396275.1 uncultured archaeon
ATAAAAAATTATTTTTTATTTTTCTTTTTATTCAGGGATTAATCTGAAAATTCCTTCTAAGTTATCTGAGATCGCTCACCCGATATTAAACGTCTATACGTTTCCATTTGCCACAATCTATGTCTAGAATTGAGATACCATTGAGTAAAATACACATCATTTAATGATTTTGCATAAACATGTGGGATCCCCCAATTATCCCATAAAATTTCAACTTCCTCTTCAATTTCCTTTACTTTTTCAGATCCTGATACGGGTGGGTGGAAACGCATTTTTAGCAATATTAAGTAAATCCCCCATTTTTCAAGCTTTTTATATTATTATTAATCAAATCAAATTATATTAATAGTATGAGAATTAAAAAAATTTTATACTTTGATTCCCATTTGATAAAGTGAAAAAGAAAAGAAAAAAAAATAATAGAGATTTTAGAGCATCTTAAAGAGCTGTCTTAGAGCCATGCTCATAATATATTGTTGGATTTGCCTACTCCCACCAACAATTTCTTGAATTCTCGAAATATTCACATAATCGTGCATTAGCGTATTATCTGATAATCCAGCACCACCCATAAGGTTAGCTGCTTCGTAACAAACTTGTTTAGAGAGATTCGTGCAATGATATTTAAATTGACTTGCTGAAGCGACCATAGCTCGGCTAATGTTTGCGGGAATCTTACCTTCAAATTTTTCCATTTTATCATCATATGTTTCACAGAATTTAATTAAACCCAACGTCAAATTCGTGGTCTTCGCCCATAAATCTGTTAAAAGAAATCCAACTCCTTGGAATTTTAAGATCTCTTGATTAAATTGTCTTCTCATGTTAGCATATATGGCTGCGTGAGACACAGCCCCCCAACACTGTGCAATTGCTCCACAAGCAATACCGATCCGTTCAGGGACAAGTCCTTCGAAAAGATGTTCGCGACCTTTGCCAACAGGTCCTAATATATATTCTTTTGGAACTCTTAGATTTTCAATATATTCATGACCAAGATAGAGTTTATCCACATAAGGAATTCCTACACGTTCGCAAATCCATCCTTCCCAAGTAGTATTCACTAAAAATTGAGCCATTAAATTACCGTTATTTTTTTCCGCTGTAGCGTATACTACTGCCCATTTAGATTTTGGAGCATTAGTATTAAAAATTTTTTCTCCATTCATGATATATGAACCATCTTCCTGTTCCTCGCAAGTAGTTAATTGGTGGACCGCATCAGAACCTCTTTCTGGTTCTGTTATACATATACATCCGGGTGCTTTACCTGTAACCATATCTTTTAAGGCTTCAAGCCGTTCCGGAATATTTTCATGATGATCGAATACTGGATTAATCGCTAATACAGTAGCTCCACTTCCCATTGCAAACTGTGGATCAAAATTATCTACAGCAAGATATCGGAGGAAATCTGCTACAGCACCATAGTATTCATATACAACATCTACCATCTCAAAACTGTGAGCTCTTGTAATATAGCCTTCAGCTCCAAATGCAGGAACCCAATCATATACATCTTCCCCTGGACCATGGGTGATTTCATTTTTCTTCTCAAACCTCATGCAGAATTTTTGGACTTTTTTAAAATAATTAAATTGTTCAGGGGAAAGTATAGCCATTAAATTATTGTTTACAAAAGAATATCGATTTTTTAGGCTCAGTTTGTCGAGAATTTCATCATTAATAGCTTGATTTATAAACTTTGGCATGGTTTTTTAACCCATTCGTTAATATTTAATTTTTATTAATTAATTACTTATACTAAGGAAAAAGTGCATTATCTTTTTAATTTTTGGAAAACAAATATACGATATTCAAAGTGGTACATTTTTTTTAGAAAACTCGTTAATGAAATGGATAATAATGATCGATTTAATACTCATTTAATATATCAATTTCAACAAATCAATTTCTGTATTCTATTTGATAACCTTTTTGAGATGACTAATCCCGTCTCAAATGGACAGTTACTCTTGAATTGAATCACAGAAATGAAATGTTCATCGATTCCCACTAAAGAAAGCACACCAAAATCTTCTAACGAGATGAGTTCATTAACTCTAAAATTTCCAGATATAAATCGTCCTTCTAAAAGTCTAATAATTTCAGATAAAATATTCGGTTCTAAGGATGAAACAATAACTCGACCTGTTTGAGTTAATAACGCTGAAGAAACAACAAAAGAAGAAAACGTATGTAATTCATTAAAAACTCTTAATAAATCTTTTTTAATTTCTTCTGAAACTAATTGACCATGATTCTCCATAATTTCATTTATATCTTTCTCAAACTCAAAATACTTTGAAATTTCGCCATCGAAATTGTTTGCTAGTAAGGTTAGATCATACTTCTTTATAAATTGTTTCTTAATTGCTCGTAATTGATTTCTTAGCTCAACGAGGTTATCAGTTCGATCACTAAAAAGCGCAAATAACAATTCATCCCTTCCTATTTTTTCAATTTCGAATATAAACCTAAATAGTCCAACTTCAATTTCAGATAATTCTTCAGTTTTTAGTGTTTGCTTTACAAAAGAGAAAATTGCACTTAGAAAACTACTTGTTAGTTTAACATTAAATATATCTTCATAAGTTTTATAGAAGATTAGTTCACCAGTGTTTCCCTTCATTATGAAGATATTTTTTATCATTCAACTCAGCTGAGTTTTAGTTAATTGATTATATAACTATTTTATTTCATTAATAATAGTCTATCTATAAAAATTCTTTTATTTATCAGTTTCTTTAGGTGTACGCAACAAACGATCAAAAAAATCACTGTAAAATTAAGTATCTAATAGAAAAAAAGATTCCTTAGAAAAATAAAGGAAATTATTTTTTTACCTTAAAATCCATCGAATTTTGCCCATTCATCTTCTTCCTCAAGTTCGTCCTCGTCATCAGTATAATCTTCTATCTCATTATTTTTATAGTTTTCAGAAACTTCTTCTTCGAACTCTTCAAGTTCATCTTCAAAACTGATGGATTCTTCTATATCCGTGATTGTATCAGCAGACACCTTTATTTCTGGAATAATTTCTTCTAATGGTTTCTTCTTTTCAACTAATTTTAAATAATCCCCATGGATCTTAATAGTAATAGGGGTTTCTTCTTGGAGGAGCCTTACAACAACTTCCTCACTACTGCTACTGTCATGAGGCATACGCATTACTAATGCTCGTGATCCTTCAAAAACACCACTAATTATTTCAACTGTATCTCCTTCTTCTAAGTATTCTGTTACGCTTCTTGGTAAAAGCACATGTTTGAGTTCTTTAAGTTTAATATTCTGGACAATCCTTCCTTTTATATGAGGAATACCTTGTACTGCTATTTGTACATCCCTTTTCTGTGGAGCTTCAAAAAATACGTACCCTGGTAATAGAGGGCTAACTAACATAGCTCTTATATCGGGGATTACATCCAATATTTTGAATCGATAAAATATTTGCTTTAAAATATTGCTTTCTTGATTTATAGTTGTTCTAACGGCAAATAGAGTAGTTAAGTCCTCTAATTCTTCAATATCCTCTTTTTCGATTGTTTCCACTATATTGACTTCTTTACGTTCAATTTTTTTCATATCTTCTTCTTGATCGGCCAATTTTTTCACGAATCTTATTTGAATTGGGTTTTTAAAATTAATTTTGGAAAATAAGTATATATTAATAATATAATACAAAATTAAAAAATTTTACTTTTTCATTAGCATTCTACTCTATATCCTTCCGAGACATATACAAATGTTCAAGTCTATAAAACTTGGATAGTTTTCTAATTAGAGAGGAATATTATCTCTTTTTAAAATCTCTGGAAT
>CAYNEU010000040.1:0-2537 GCA_964396275.1 uncultured archaeon
AAATCCTACCAAAATTTTTAATTAATAAATATACTTCATAAGGATATCCAATTAAATTCCCTAAAGAAAGTGATTCTTCCGGTGGATTAAATATACCTAAAATTTTTGCGATTTGTTGTTCTTTTGCCATATAAACATCTAGCCCAATTTCAAATGGTCTTTTTGGTCTTTCTCCTAATACCGCTAATTTAGCCATGCGTCCCTTATCCTCGGTCCACATATCAGTAATATAAAGAACAAAATATTCTCTGTTTCCTTTTTCATCTCTCTCTCCATAAATAGTTAAATAATTATTTCTTTCAACCGGAGGACCTTCAAATACAACGGTGACTGTATGAGTTGTTGTCTTTCCTGTTAATCTACCGACGGGTTTCTCTTCTTGCAAACTACTATTATCTTCATCTGACATAAAAATCACACTGAAATTGATATTTTAGCATTATATGAAAATTCAAATATATTAATAAGATCTAACTATTTTTTACAATTTAAAAAGAATATATAATATTCATAAATCCATTAGTTATTTTTATTGGTTTTTAGAGGGCTTTTTTAATAATCACTAATAGCGGCTTGGAAGAATTTATTCATTCTTTCACATGATAAACTATACTCTTCTTTACCATTCTAATTGGTTTATAAGATTCTTTTGCTCTTCTTAATCCTTCTATTCCTAAATCTTGTTCTCTATTAATATAAAAAGTGTCAGCACTACAGTTTTTCAAGAAAAAGTTATTGATTGCTTGATAAGAACCATCATATTCCATGTGGGCTTTCTCAATATGAATTACTAAGGTCTTATCATTTAACATTTCACCAAATGTGTAAGCAGCACATTTATCATCTACGCATAATAGTCCGCCACTAAAACCAAGTTCGTCAAAATTATTTAAAGCTTCATATATTGCTTCCTGTTCGGCTTCTAAACTCTCATCCTCAGTGCAAGCTCTCATAATACACCATTCTAATTGAAGTTCTTTACATTTCTCAACAAGATTTCCTGTTAGTAATTGGAAATCATAATTATATTTGTCTAAGAACTTTTGTAGCCATCTTCTATTTTGTCTGTACTTATTTCCCGCTAAATTAAGAATTTCATCTTTGTTATAAATATAATCCCAATTATTCCGATCTTCAAGGCAATCTAAATTTAATTTAGCAAATTTCTCGTTTTCAGTAAGTTTTTCACAGATATCTTCTGGAACTCTATGAACCTCTAAATTTCCAATAGCCTCAAATAATTCAAGAATGATTTTATCAGGAGAAGGACCAATCGGAGGAAAGAAGTAGATATAATCCCTAGAGTCAGATTTGATTGGCTCCTTCCTATTAGCTAAATAATCATTAGAAAATATAATTAAATGTTCTTTAAACTCCACGAATAAGAAATTATAGTAATTCCTCCACATGAAGAGGTTAGTAAATGTAAATTCAGAAATTTCTGGCGGATATTTTTGAAAATACTCGTCAAATAGTATTTTATGGGTTATTTCAATTGGTTTTCCCGTGGTAAGATCCATGGTTATTTTATTATTTAAAGAACTTTAAAAGGATTATCCTTTTAGATGAGAGAGTTTTTTATAGACAATTTTAAAAAAGAATTAGTGGTAAATCCAATTATTTACTTAAAAAAATTATATTTTATTCAATGATACACTTTTTCATAATTATCTTTATAACTTTGAAAACTACTTATTGGGATTGAATTACAAATTATTTTATCTTAAGATATTTTATATAAGGATAGATTAATATCAATAGTCTCGGATATGAAGAGTATTCCACAAGTTAAATCAAGGAAGAATGAAAAAGATAGATATAAACTTCTAAAAGCACTGGCTTTAGCTGTCATAATCCTTGTTTCTATTGAAGGAACCTTTTGGATTCTTGAGGAAAATCAATTATTAGATGAACCATATTTATGGGGGAGTCGACAAATTGTTGCTTATAAAATCAATCGCTGTAATGAACTTTTTTCTCAACCAGAACATGCAGATAAGTTAAAAGTTATTGCAATTGGGGATTCTTTTTGTGTTACAGGCTTTAATCCATATGAGTTTGATAAGTATTTTAATCAGAGTACAATAACCTATAATTTCGGCATAGAGGGTACTGCTATAAGGTCTCAATCTTTTTTCATTGAAAAAGTCATTATTTCTCGTATCGCTCCTGATGCAATTATTTGGATGGTAAGTGCACCCTTTGACTTTGAATATTGCAATAACACACTTTCAAATGAGAGGTTAACTTTGAATTCTCCGATGGCTAGGTATTATAAAGGTGAGATGAATAATTTGACTTTAGAGGAGCAATTTGATATGTTTTTCTTAAAAATTTCTCGATTATACAAATATCGTGGAATCTTTATGCCTGAATGGCTCACTCCTGAATTGAAGGCAGAAATCGAGAAATTCGACAAAATGTATTCTAGAGGGTATACATTTGCTTATGGATTTATTAAAGATAATTCATCTAATTTTCAAATATATCTATGTAAGAAAGAATTTGATACTTTAGCAGGAAATAAATTTATAGAT
>CAYNEU010000041.1:0-7034 GCA_964396275.1 uncultured archaeon
AAAGATTAATAAGTTTAGGGAAAATCTAAATTTTTATTCGAATCTGATATAAGACTTAAAAATTGTAAATTTAGAATAATTTAAAACCACATTTAGGGCATTTTGTCTTATAGCCCATTATAATCTTGCTACAATTAGGACATATACTGATAAATTTCGTTTTCTTTTTTTTCTTTTTCGTTTCTGGAGCTATAGTTTCTTCTTTCTTTACGTCAATCATTGCTCTAATATCAGCTGCGAATGGATCTTCAGTTTGTACTACTTGAGGCTTGCTTTGAGCTTCTATTTCGCGTAAATATTCAACTATATTCTTCTTTTTCATCTTATTTAATTCAGCAATAGTAGGAATTTTACCAGTTTGCACCTCGATAATATAATTCTTATCTAATTTCAAGATATTAAAACAATTATGGCATCTAAACACAAATGGTATCCCAATATTAGATGTTTCTGCCCATTGTGCCCAACATACTTCATGAGCTACTGTATAACATGAAGGACACCTCACTATACCTTCATTGTCTTGCTGAAAACAAATAGAACAAGTTGATACTTCAGTTACTCTTTCAGGGTCATCTGCTAAATTAATATAAAACGGTTGATTTTCCTCCTGAATCACACGAATTTCTTGCTTGCCAAATGCCGACTTTGTTATTTTTTTTTTATATGAAAGTTCCATTAACAATGGATTTAGATCTTTAATATCACTTATATCATAGAAATTTCCTTTTGTTAAATTCACTAATTCGGTCAGATTATTACGTTCTTCATAATCGGGGGTTCCAATATATATCACATCGATGAAAAATGGCATATCTTTAACTTTATTAATTAATTCTTCTAAAGCTGGAAGATATTGAGATGGAATTGCATAAGCTCCATCATCTACTATGATTAAAAGACGAAATATCTTCTCTGAAATCTTTTTATATACATCTATAACGAATGTAGTCGCTACGAACACACCACCCGCAATATTTGCTCTTGCAATATCTTTTTCTACTGATTTTAGCATTGATAAAATATTATTTATGTTAAAAGTAAAATGATCTAAATAATTTGGACCATCAGGTAAATATAAAATCAAATTAAACCTATCAGAAGGATCATTAGTCTGCTTTTTTTCCATAAACTCTGAAATTGAATCATAAAAATTCTTAATTTTAGTTAACTCAGGAGTTAACCCATAAAAAATTAAACAATCTTCACTTTTTGTAACTTGAAGAGTCATAATTTAGACCGTATACATTTGATTTTTTTTAAAACTAAATACTTAGTTAATAATAATTTCGTGGGAAAATTAATAAGTTTAGGGAAAATCTAAATTTTTATTGAGATATCATATTTCTTTCCAAATAATACCTATAGAAGTAATAGTTTAAATTTAGAAAATAAAATTTTAGTAGATTGCTTATTATTATACTAACTTAAAAATTCTTACACGAAATTTTTTATAAAAAAATACTTTCTACAATTTAAGTTAAGTTAAAATATCGAAGGATATTATTAAACGTTTAAACATTTACAAATATTTTACTCTGATGTAAACGTCAATAATCGTTTCATTTAACAATGAGGGAACAAAATGCAAATATACCGCTTAAAAATAAATAAGAACTTATGTATCGGATGTAATGACTGTGTTGTTAGCTGCCCTTTAAATTTTCAACAATTGAAAGAGAAAGGCTACTTAACTAAAGAAAATGCTGTAGTCTTAGTGAAAAATGGCACAGCCTATGATATTTATGTTGAGGGTAGGGACGTAAATTGTGATGGATGCGGTGTTTGCCTAAAATATTGTCCCGTTTCTGCTATTGAATTACATTTAGTTGAAGTTAAATGAGGTAAAAAATATGTCATTTCCTAAAATATCAAGATCAATTAGTAAAGAAATCGAACATGTAAAAGTACAGTTTCTTACTGAAAGTTTGGAATTAATATTAGATAGAAAAAAATGTGTGGGTTGCGGAACATGCTCGAGAGTTTGCCCCAAAGAAGCCATCTCGCGAGGTCCAGTTGCAGCAGCTCGTCGTTTCCCTAGAATGGAAGATATTATTCCAGAGATATATGATCCTAAAAAATGTGTCTTTTGTGGAACTTGTGTTGTAATGTGCCCATTTAGTGCTCTAACACTTAAAAAAGACGGAGAAGTAATTGAATTAGCGAATATCCAGATTGTTAAAGAAAATGTGGTTCCTAAAATTGAATTTGAAGCGAAAAAGATAACTGATAATATCGGAATTGAAAGAGTCGCTAAACTATATGCAGATGGTGAAATTAGTATTGTTGATGAAGAATGCGCTGGAGGTTGTGAAGCTTGCGCGGATGTATGCCCAAGCGGTGCCATAACTGTTCCAGAAAAGTCAGATAAAGGATGGGAAACTGTACCTAATGTCGTTGTTGATAAAGATGCTTGTATTTTCTGTGGTTCTTGTGATAATGCATGTCCAACTGGAGCTATAAAATTGAAAATCACTGATATTAAAACATCAGGAGAATTTAGTAAACTATTTTGGGAGCCTCTCTTAGATAGAATAAAAACTTTAAGGTGGAGTGAACAGAAGGAGGATTAATAATATGAATATTAATAACTTAATTTTAATAACTTGCCGGACAATTAATCAAGGAGTTGCACTTGAAGGCGGTAAAAATACAAAAGAAAACGTTAGAGCAGCAGGAATTTGTGCATTTGATAAAGAAGATTTTAAAAAATTAGATTGTTTAGTCGGAACTCCAGTCAAAGTAAGTACTGATCATGGAGAAGTTGTTGTTTATTCAACACTTTCAGAAGAAGGTCCCCATCCAGGAATTATTTTCATACCAATGGGCCCTTGGGCTAATCAAGTGGTTAATCCCGATTCACAAGCATGCGGCACACCTACTTACAAAGGGATGAAAGCACGGGTAGAAGCAGTACCAAGTGGTAAGGTTTTAGATGCAGTAAATTTAATTAAATTATTGAGGGAGGCATAATTATGGCTGATAAAAATATTAGAACTGTTACAGATGTTATTTGTCCTTTCTGTGGTACTCTTTGTGATGATCTTGAAGTAGATATTGATACAAAAAATGAAAAAGTTATAGAAGTAAGAAATGGTTGTCAAATAGGGACTAAGAAATTTTTCTCTTCGAACCCTAGTGAACATCGATATGACAAACCTCTCATAAAAGATAATGGTTCATATAAGGAAGTTTCTTGGGATGAGGCAATTGATAAGTCTGCTGATATATTAGTGAAAGCTAAAAGACCTTTACTTTACGGATTTTCAAGTACTGAGTGTGAAGCTCAAGGTCAAGGTGTAGAATTAGCAGAATTGTTAGGCGGAGTTTTAGATAATACTGCATCAGTATGTCATGGTCCTTCATTACTTGCAATTCAAGATGTTGGTGCACCTACTTCAACCTTAGGTGAATATAAAAATAGGGCAGATCTCGTTGTGTTTTGGGGCAGTAATCCTGTTCATGCACATCCCCGACATCTTGGTAGGTATAGCGACTTTATTCGCGGGTATTTTAGAAAAGACGGCACAAATGACAGGTTTATTGTAGTCGTTGATCCTAGAAATACAAATACAGCTCAATTAGCCGATATGCATATTCAAATAAATCCTAACGAGGATTATGAACTATTAAATGCAATTAGAGCAATATTAAGGGGTGTTGAATTAGATGGAGATGAAATTTCAGGAGTTCCAAAAAATAAAATTATAGAATTAGTCAATGCATTAAAATCTTGTAAATTTGGTGTCATCTTTTTCGGAATGGGGCTAACTCAAACTTTAGCACATCATAGGAACATTGATGCTGCAATTTGTCTTGTACGTGAATTAAATGATCATACTAAATTTTTATTAACTCCTATGCGAGGGCATTATAATGTAGCTGGAGCAAATCAAGTCTTTACATGGCAGACTGGCTATTCTTACTCTATAGATTTCTCTAAAGGATACCCTCGTTACAATCCGGGAGAGTTTTCTTCAGTAGATCTTCTAATGAAAGATGAAATGGATGCTTCTCTAATTGTTGCATCTGATCCCGCAAGTAATTTTCCTGCAGCAGCAGTGAAAAATATGTTTAAACATCCTCTAATTACTATTGAACCTCACCATACTCCAACATCAGTAAATTCAGATATCATTTTACCACCTGCCATAGCTGGAATAGAATGTGAAGGCACAGCATATCGAATGGATAGCGTACCATTAAGACTAAGGAAGGTAAAAGAAGCTCCTGGTAAATGTTTAACAGATAAGGAAATATTAGAAAGATTAGTAGAAGCTGTAAGAAGAAAAAAGGGGGAGTAAATTTATGGTAGAAGTTAAATTAAAACTAAAGAAAAAACCTGATTTTCCATTAGAAGCTGAAACTATAACTCCAGATAAATTTGCTGGGAAATCAGCAGCAGAAATTAAGAAATTAATTGTATATCATGGAAATGAAGAAAAAACAATTGGCGATTTTTTTACCGTCACTGGAACTGGGGGAGAAGTAAATGATACTAAGATTATACTCGATGGAGATCTCTCCAATGTCAAAAGAATTGGAGAGAAAATGACTGGAGGTGAAATTGTGATAAACGGAAATGTAGGGATGCATGTGGGAAATAATATGTCAGGTGGAAAAATTTTAGCAAATGGTAATGCTGATGATTGGGCTGGAGCTATGTTAAAAGGTGGCGAATTAGAGATTACTGGTAATGCTGGACATTACGTTGGTGCTGCTTATAGAGGATTTTGGAAAGGAATGGAAAATGGTCTGATAAAAATACATGGTAAGATTGGGAATGAAGCTTTAACATGGGTAAATGGTTCTAAACCAGCCAAACGGTTTCCAACACTAATTTGTGGCGATGCTGGCTCATTTTTAGGAATTCATAGTCATGGAGGCACAATTATTGTGGAGGGTAATTGTGATAGATGTATTGGAGCAGATCAAGTCCGGGGAACAATAGTTGTAAAAGGCAAAATATCAAGAATTCTTCCCTCTTATAAGGAGATTGGACAAGTTAAAGAAATTGAATTAATGAGTGGAGAAAGAATTCAAGGAAAATTTATTGAATATAGTGGAGACCATTCTGTTGAAAAAAATCATTCCAAAATTGATAAAAAAACTGGCGAGATTTCAAACAGTTCCAATGGAAGATTATATGTTGCTGCTTAACCTAAATCTTTTCGATCTTTTTTTAATTAATATAGAGTCTTAAAGTAATGAGTGATAAGGTAGTAAGAAACAGAATAGGAATAGTTTTACTGATTATTGGTGGAACATTAATGATTATTAGTTCTGCCATAGGAAGTATTGGAATTTATGAAACTCTATATGGCTTAATTTCTACTGAAATTCCTCCAAATTTGGCTTGGACAATACCAATATTACGGATTTTAATTATAATAATGAGATGGATCGCTGATTTAGGAGGAGGAGCTGTAATAGTAGGAGCGATCTTTATAGCTCTGGGTAGTTTTAGGTTTGGAAAGTGGCTTGTTGGCATTGGACTTACTTTTGGTACACTTGCTTTAATTATCTGGGTAATCTCACAAATAGCAAATAATACAAACATTATTTCTGACCCTCAGATTTTGAGTTATTTAGCAAGACTTAAAGGTTTTTTTACGTATAATACAGGGTTGCAATTTGGGGGGGTTACAATTACGATTATTGGACGAAAACTCATTAAAAAACCTAAGAAAGTAAAGGAAGAAATCGAAGAAGCTGAAGGAATCGAGGAAAAGGAAACTGTTGAATCAATTACTCCAATACCTTTTCAAAATATTCATTGTGCCAATTGTGGAATCGATTTACCATTTAATGCGGAGTTTTGTAATGAGTGTGGACATATCATTGAAAAAAGATAAGCTTTTTCTTTATTTGAAATAATATTTATTCAATTTTTAAATAAATATTTTTTAATTATCTAATTTAACAAAACCTATTGTAAATCTTATTTTTTAAAAGAATTCGTTAAATACTGATTGTAATTCTTATAGATTATGGAGGCTAATTTCTTTAAAATTAAACCATATGATGAATCCCTTGGACTTTCTATAATCGTAGATTTATATAATCAAATGGTGAAATATTTAAATCCTGAGGCAACTCTTCAAATAACTGAAGAGCTAGCTCGTGTAATATTAGGTAAAGAAACTGTTTTATCCAGAGATTTTTTAATTTTTGAAAATATGCAAGGGGAAGTTATTGCTTTTACTGGTATATCCAATGTTGAAAACTATAATGCCTGGCTTGGTATATATGGGGTAATACCTAAACATATTAAATCGGAGCTCCCAGGAGAGTTAATTGATGCAACTCTGGATATTGGAAAGAAACTAAATGCTCCAGAACTTTTATTTCGAACAATTGGAGACTTATCAGCACCTTTTGATGAGAAATTAGAAAGTTTAGATTTCAGTCCAGTTAACTATGCTTGGTCTATGTGTTTAGAGGATTTTAATTTAATTTCACACACTGGTATTCCACAAGGTATTACAATTCGGAAATTAAAAGAGATAGATGATTATGATAGTGTTGTTAATGTATTAAATGAGGCTTTTGCAGATTCATTTCAATTTAAATCTTTTACAAAAATGAGATGGAAAAAGATGCAAGAAACATTCAAGAAAAATCACATTGTTGAACATTGTATCGCTTGTGAAGAAAATAAAATTGTTGGTGTTTGTGATATTTATCTCAATCCTGGACAAGATCAAGCAGGGCTAATTGCAAATTTTGGTGTTCTTCCAAGCTACCAACATCGCAAAATTGGCAGGACGCTACTTGCATCTGGAATTGAAACACTTCGAAAGAAAGGGTGTAAAACGATTAAATTAGATGTTGATACTAAAAATGAAAAAGCCTTAGGACTCTATAAAAAGTTTGGATTTTATGTAAAAAATAATTTGACCGAGAAAACATATCAAATTATATGAATTGATCTTTAAACTCTAAACATCTTTTAGTTATTTTTTTTAGAAATAATCTTTATTTACTTCATTATATTTACAGAAAATAATAAATATTATTCAAGCTAATAAAAT
>CAYNEU010000042.1:0-6788 GCA_964396275.1 uncultured archaeon
AATAACAGATCAGTAAAGCCCTTAATTGAAATAAGGGGTGTTTTTAACTCGTGTGATGTTCTTTCAAGTAATTCTGTTTTTAATTGGCTAACTTTTACCAATTCCTGCTCTATTTTTTTCTGTTCAGTAATACATCTTAACATACCTATAATTTTTATCTTATTATTTATATTTACTAGAGAACCTTTTGTAAACACATATACATAATGTCCTTTCTTATGTCTAATTCTATATTCTATAGAAACTATTTTATCTCCTTCTATGGCTCTTTGAATAGTTTGGAATATGAGATCCATATCATCTGGATGAATATAATTAAAAACTTGAATACCTATTATTTCCTCAGGCAGATACCCTAACATATCATAGACTTGAGGAGAAGCATACGTAATAATTCCGTTTAAATCTAATTCAATTATAACATCTATAATATTATTTATAAGGAATTGATATTTCTCAACAGATTCCTTCATTATAATCTCACTTTCCGACAAAATTAACTCAACCCGTGAAAATTAGATATTTATTTGATTATGAATAGACAAAATTGGATGGATTGTTACAAATAATTTAGAAGTTATTTACTTATTTAATAATTAGCATCTAAGATCTTATCTTTGAACTCTAATTGATACTTTTTTAATTAAGATAAACCTATATTTACATAATTTAAAATGAAGACTACTATTGAATTGTTAAAAGTCGGAGAGGTACCCAATCAATTTTATTGAAATTAAAGAAAAACCTTGAAGGGTCTTTTAAAAGATTCAACCTATCTGTCAAGATTATGCAAAAATCAATTTCATTAGAACAATCATTCTATAACCCTATAAGAAGACAATATAACGCTTCTAAAATTTTATCTCAAATTATTCATCATGCTCAGGATAAACAATCCCTTAGAACATTGGGTATATTAGACTCTGACATTTATTCTAGTCCCTTAAATTTTGTATTTGGTATTGCTACTAATCCCAAAACCGAACTTCAAGGACTTCCAATCGTAGCATTAATTTCAATTACACGACTTAGAGAGACTTTTTATAGACGATCTGAAAATAAAGCTCTTTTTGAATTAAGGATATTAAAAGAAGCTATTCACGAACTTGGGCACACTTTTAGTTTAGAACATTGTAATAATTCATGTATAATGCGATTCTCAAATACTATAAAGGATACAGATAACAAATCTCCCCAATTTTGTGATTCTTGTTTGAAAAAATTGGATAATTTCTTTAAAAGCTTGTACGAAGCCAATTAAATTTTCAATTTAAAATGATTGTAAAGCTCCTCACTGATTTTCAAAATTTTCTTATCATTTTTAACTAATTTTATTAAATCAGGAGAGATGTTTTGTATACCAAAATAAGCTCCTGCTAAACTCCCTCCTATTGCTCCAACAGTATCACTATCCCCCCCAGCTGTCGCAAGCTCGAAAATACACTCTTTGAATGAAGTTAATCTTTTTAAAAAGATGAAAATTGCACAAACCACAGTACTTATGGTATATGGATGAACGAAAGCTTGACCTAAATAATTTTCGATAAAATATGGTGATTTAACCCCCGCTTGTGAAAATTTAATCAATCCTGATTCAATTGATATATTTAATTTCGATTTCAATTTATTTAAGATTTTAATGAATTCTTCCCATATATCATCTTGAGCATTAGCAATTGAATTAGTAATAACTTCAAAAAATTCATCTATGGAAAAACCAGTTTCAGGATTTTTATCTAATAAAAATGCTACAGCACTTGCTATAACTACTGCTCCCGCAGAAGCTGCTGGATGAGTGTGGGTAATTACACTTGATTTAATTGCAGTTGCTTTTAATGCTTTAGGATCTTTACAGTAGTACAACCCAATTGGAGCAATTCTCATAGTTGTACCGTTCCCCCCTGAATTTGAAGCCGCCTCCTTCCAAGGTACACCTAATTTTAATTTTCTGATTGAGGATATACAGCCATACCCGGGACCAATAGGCGGATCATCTAACCAATTTATATATTCATCGAGAAAGTATTCGATTTTAAAACCATTGCCTTTAATTAGAGCTTCAGCAGTATGAAGAGTTAATTGTGTATCATCGGTGTACGTTCTAAATATAGATTTATTTTTTTGAATAAACTCATCAAAATCATCAAAATAAGTATGTATTTGGGAACGAAGTTTCCCTTCAAAAGGATGCCCCAAGGTATCTCCTATTGCTACACCTAATAAACAGCCTTGAAATTTGTCTAAAAGATTTATCTCCATATTATATCAATAATAAGAAGGGATTATAAAATTTCACTCTAATGATCATTTTTCCTTTAAATGTAAATAGAAGCTAAATTTTTCAAAGCAATCTATAAAAATTATAAAGTTAGTAAAAAGGCTTATATATGAATTTTACTAGTTAATGTTTTAAATTGTAATTCAAAACGAAATGTGAAGGATATAAATGACTAAACTAGATAAACTAAATAATGTAATTACAGCTATGATCACTCCGTTTAATGAAGATTTATCATTAAACGAAGAGAAATATAGAGAATTTATTCGGTTTCAAATTGATAATGGGTGCCAAATCTTAACAATGGGCACGACTGGAGAGAGTGCTACAATGTCTCATGAAGAACACCACCAAGCTATGGATATTGCAGTGGATGAGGCCTCTAAAAGTAATAAAAACCCATTCGTGCTTGCGGGAACTGGGAGTAATTCTACTAAGGAATCTATTTCCTTATCTCAATATGCTGAAAAAATAGGGGTTGATGGGTTATTACTAGTTGTACCCTATTATAATAAGCCAGTGCAGCATTCGCTTATAGACCATTTTTCAGCAATTGCTGATTCCGTATCTCTTCCAATAGTTTTATATAATGTTCCAAGTCGCACAGGAACAAATTTAGAACCTGAAACTGTATCTAAATTAGCAAATACTAAAGATAATATTGTAGGAATAAAATGTGCAAGTGGAAATATTGATCAGATTACTAAAATCATTAAAAATACTCCTGATGATTTTATCGTATTAAGTGGAGATGATAGCTTTACATATCACATTATGGCTTTGGGGGGGAAGGGAGTAATTAGCGTGGTCTCTAATATTATTCCAGCAAAGATGGTTGAATTCACAAATTGTATGCTTGAAAATAACTGGGTAAAGGCAAGGAATATGCAACTAGACCTATATGATTTATTCAAGGTTCTTTTCATCGAAACCAATCCTGGACCCGTAAAATTTGCTGCTGAAATTATGGTGCTGATGAATAAAAGAATGCGTTTACCACTTACACCCCCATTAGAAGCTAATCAAATGAAAATAAAAGAAGTATTAGAAAAACTACATCTAATTTAATTAATAAAAGAGGTCAAAATATGATTAAATTATTAATTTTAGGACCAACTGGTACAACGAGTAAGCTAATAAGTAAATTAGCTTTAATAGACCAAGAGATAGATGTTGTTGCGGCATGTGATATCAATAATATCGGTGTCGATTTAGGTTTCTTAATAGGTGCAAAAGATCCAAATAATATAAAAATAAATGATGTAGATAAGCTACAAGATGTAATTAATAAAACTCGCCCAGATGTAGCAGTAGATTTTACAGTGGCACAAGCAACTGAAAAAAATTGTATAATATGTGTTGAGAATGGAATACGATGTGTAATTGGTACGACTGCATTATCAGAAGAATTTCTTACTACATTTGAAGAACTTGTAAAAAAAAATAAAGCACCGGCAGTTATATCACCTAATATGGCTGTTGGGATTAACATACTCTTTAAAATGGCATCAATACTAACTAAATATTTAGCTGATTGGGATATTGAAGTGTTAGAAGCACATCATAATAGAAAAATTGACGCTCCAAGTGGTACCGCAATGAAAATAGGACAGATAATAAGTGAAACACTTGGATCTAATTTTGAAGATATAGCTAAATTTGGTCGAAGTCGGGGACCTAATAAGCGTTCAGTTGGCGCCAAAAATGAAATTGGAATTCATTCTATTAGAGCAGGTGATATTGTAGGAGATCATACAATATTATATGGTGGACCGGGAGAAAGAATTGAATTGAGACATCAAGCTCATAGTAGAGAATGTTTCGCTAATGGGGCATTAAAAGCAATTAAATTTATTACAACTGCTAAAGAAAATAAGATATATTCCACAAGTGAAGTATTAGGCTTATAAAAGGAAATTTCCTTCATGGTAATACTTTTAGATAAGATAAAATTATAAAAAAGATCAGTGCAGATCAGTATTATCATCAATCTTCTTAGTTGTAAAACTTTACGTAGATTTCATAATGCCAACACTTCATCGAGAACATTAAGGGGTATCCAAGCCCTAATAGTCCCACTTTTTATAATTTTATCTCAATATAATAATAGTAGACATAAATTTTTATTTTTGTTGGTTGAGCAAAGCAATAATAATTATTTCAAATAATCTGGAACTATTTGATTTCTAATTAGGTCATCAAATGTTTCTTCATGACGGATTTTGAATATATTACCATCATTTATTAAGAGTTCTGCTGGTCTTGGTCTTGAATTATAAGAACTACTCATAGTAAATCCATATGCCCCAGCGTCTAATATCGCGAGATAGTCTCCTTCGTTCAATTCAGTTAATTCTCTTTCTTTACCTAGCACATCTCCTGATTCACATATTGGTCCTACGATATCATATTTCAAGTTATTTTTTTCTTTATTCTCATTACATGGAAGAATATGATGATATGAACCATATAATGTCGGCCGAATTAGAGTATTGAATCCTGCATCTAACCCAGCAAACAATTTATATCTATTATCTTTAATTGTGTTTATCTGTGTTAAAATAATACTTGCTTCCGCAGAAATATAACGTCCTGGTTCAATAAAAAGAAATGGTTCACCAATTTCTCCTTTGTCTACAATTTCTTTAAAACTGGTAAGTACGATTTCACTATATTCATTTAAATCGATCGGACTCTCTTCTGGATAGTAAGGAATACCCAGACCTCCGCCAAAGTCTACAAACTCAAATTGGATCCTTAACTTGTTGGCTAGTTTTTCTATAATAGTAAGAAATTTCTCAGTAGGTTTTTCATAATTTTTAGCATCAATAATCCCCGACCCGATATGCTGGTGAATCCCGAATTTTTTAAAACCTAATTCCTTAGCCTTCGTATATGCTTTAATCATCTGACTCTCTAATATTCCAAATTTAATATATTTCCCTGCTGTTATAGTATGAGGATGATGTCCTGCCCCTAATTCAGGATTAAACCTAAAAGAAATGATTGATTTATCTTTTCCTTTTTTCCCATATATTTTTGCTAATCTAATTAATTGGCTATAACTGTCTAAGTTAGTTAACACATTATTATCAATAGCAAATTTAAAATCATTATTAGTAAACATATTTCCCGTATATATTATTCGATCTGGTGAAACACTCGATTTCAAACATGTATAAATCTCTCCTGTTGATGAACAATCGAAACTTGATCCTTCAGAAACTAATATTTTTAAAATTGATAAATTAGTATTTGATTTTACGGCATAGTAGATTCTATTTCTTTTATATCCTAAATTCAAAGTATCTTTTAATTCTCTATACCTCTCTCGAATCTTTTGTTCATTTATAACATAAATAGGAGTACCAAATTTTTCTGCAATTTCTAATGTATTCAAATTGGCAAAATATAGATCTCCATCGCGGTATTCTAAATCTTTCCTATCCAACCAATCAATATAATTCATAATACAAAACGATTAGGTAATTCAATCTATTAATATCTGAGAAAATCAAATTAATCTTATCTTAAAAGTAACTCGTTAAATCTCGATTCTCTCAATTATACCATCAAAAACTTTATTTATCGGACCTTCCATAAGAACTCTTTTGCCAGTATAGGTAATCTTTAAATCTCCACCGTCATTATGCACTAATATAGGTGTATTTTCTTTAAAAATACCCAATATAGTACCTGCTACAACAGAAGCACAAGCCCCTGTACCGCATGATTTAGTGATTCCAACACCTCTTTCAAACACTCTCACAATAGCCTCTTCCTCGGAGATTACTTTGACGAATTCAACATTTACCTTATTTGGAAAGCACTCATGAGATTCTATTGCCGCTCCATACATATTTAATTTGTTATCATTTAGGAGTTCTTTGGTAAATATAACTGCGTGTGGATTTCCCATTGAAACCGCCGTAAAATTAAAAATTTTATCCAAAATCACTAATTGTTCATTAACACATCGATTCACTAGACTGTCTAAAATAACAGGAATTTCCTCACAATTCAGAATTGGTGGTCCCATATCAATCTTAACGCTATTAACCTTATCATTGATAATACTAAGTTTTGCTAATAGGATGCCCTTGAGAGTTTCTATTGTGATCTCATCTTTTTTTATAATATCATTCTCATAGATATATTTTGAAAAACACCTTATCCCATTCCCACACATTTCCGCTTCTAATCCGTCATTATTAAATATCCTCATTTTAATATCAGCATCTTTGGATTCACATACAAAAATTAGACCATCTGCTCCTATTGAAAAATGAGTTTCACACAATTTTAGTGCTAAGGCTGATTTTTTCTCTTCTGGAATATTCCATCTAATATCATTAATCATTACATAATCATTTCCCAGCCCATGATATTTACTAAAATCCAAATTTTCTATAATTAAATACTCCATGAAAACTCTAAGATATATGCTTAAGACAATATTATTAAATTTTATTCAAAATTCAACAAAAAGATCTAAAGTGAATTTTAATTA
>CAYNEU010000043.1:0-9164 GCA_964396275.1 uncultured archaeon
TATTGTGAAAAATTCAGGAGAAATTAAGTTGAGCAATGCATTAAATGAAGTTTTAATAATATCTTCTAAAAGTTCAAAAGTTTTACAGATATCTATCAAAATTGATAATATTTTTCTGAATCGTAGTTATTTAGACGGAGTCATAATATCAACCCCTACAGGATCTACTGCTTATAATTTAAGTGCAGGCGGAGCAATAGTAAATCCTAATATGACCGTTATGCAGATAACTCCGTTAAACAGCTTTGCTAGATCTGGTTTAAAACCTTTAATTGTACCTATTGATTCTGAAATTGAGATTCAACTTTTAAGACCTCGATTAGACGCTAAAATTGTAATAGATGGACAGCAAATCATTAAAAGAATTGCACCTAATACAAAGATTAGAATTCGTAAAGCAAATTCTCAAAATAAATTTATTCGGTTTAAAGGAAGTTATTATACTCGCTTGAGAAAGAAAATCATTGGTACTGTAAGAAGAGTCCCTATTGATGATTCTCCTGAAGAATAACTTCATAAAATAATATGAATAAAGATTATTTTTCATTATTCATTACTGAAGATAAGTGCTATGAAAGAAAAAGCTTCAATTTATATTTTTGATACAAATATTTTCCTTACGGGAATTGATATTAATCTAATCGACTTTGAGATTTATACAACTCCTTCTATAATTGAAGAAATAAAAGATCATAGGTATATTGAAAAAAATAGAAATATTTTAAATAAGGTAAATGTTGCAATTGAAACTAAAAAATTAACGGTAAAAAATCCTGAAAGTAAATT
This sequence comes from uncultured archaeon, assembly GCA_964396275.1. Taxonomy (GTDB): domain Archaea; phylum Asgardarchaeota; class Lokiarchaeia; order Sigyniarchaeales; family SOKP01; genus Loki-b32. Next base: position 787 of record CAYNEU010000043.1, read on the forward strand.
CATTGAAAAGATAAGGGAAATATCAAAAAAAACAGGAGATTTCAAAGCTTTATCAGATGTAGATAAGGAATTAATAGCATTGACTTTAGAATTAACGGAAAAATCAAATAAGAAGGTGAAGATGTACTCTAATGATTATTCCATTGAAAATGTATGTTCTGAGTTAAATATTCCTTTTTCTTCTTTATATAAAGATGGGATTGAATCTAAAATAAACTGGGAAGTTTTTTGTCCATATTGCAAAAGTATTCATGAAGCTGAAGACTTAAATAAAACATGTGAAATTTGTGGATCAAAATTGAAAAGGCGTCCAAAAAGTAATATAATATATTAGTGGAGATTATATAAGTTGTATCATAAATATTTATCGAAGATGTAGAAAATAGGGATTAAATTAGATATGGGCGTAAAAATAAATGAATTAGTAAATGAAGTTAAAAGAACAATTACATTTGAAAACCTCTTTAAAAAAAGTATAGCTATTGATGCATTTAATACCATTTATCAATTTTTAGCTATAATACGTCAGAGAGATGGAACTCCTTTAAAGGATTTTCAAGGAAATGTAACATCGCATCTTTCAGGACTTTTCTATAGAACAATTAACTTTTTAGAGCATAATATTAAACCAATTTATGTTTTTGATGGTATTCCTTCTGAATTGAAAATAGAGACTGTAAGAGAGAGGAAAAAAATAAAAGAACAAGCTAAGGAGAAAATGATTAAAGCACAAGATGATGAGGATTTTAAAGAAGCTAAAAAATTTGCTCAATTAACTTCTAAACTTGATTCTGAGATGATTGAAGAGAGTAAAAAATTAATTGAGTATATGGGAATTCCGATAGTGCAAGCTAGTTCTGAGGGAGAAGCTCAATCTGCATATCTAGTTGAAAATGATGATGCATGGGCATGTGCTTCCCAAGATTATGATACTTTATTGTTTGGAGGGGAACGATTAATTCGAAATTTTGCTATAAGTCGAACTAAAAAAGTAAGAGATACAACAGTTACTTTAGATATAGAATATGTCTCATTAAATAAATTCTTAAATAATCTTGGAATCACCAGAGAACAATTGGTTGATATGGGGATCTTGATTGGTACAGATTTTTTCCCGGGAATTAAAGGTATTGGTCAGAAAACAGCATTAGACTTGATTAAAAAATACGATACGATAGAGTACATTCTGAAAAATAAAGTTATGATAGGAGGAAAAGAGATCTTTTTAGATCTGGAATTAGTTACTCAGATTAGAAAAATATTTCTTGATCCTGATGTAAAAAAAGATTATAAGATTTCAAAACCAAAGAAGATCGATTTTGAAAAATTAGAAGATTTACTTATAGAACAACATAATTTTTCAAAACAAAGAGTTGAGAATGCGTTTGATAGGCTACGAAAATTAAATGACGCTAAAGTTCAAGTCTCCTTAGATGATTTTATTAAATGAAAAATTAAATTTTTATTTTAAAATATAAATACAAAAATTTTTACGAAATTAAGATTTCTTTAAATTATCTAAATAAAACTGTGTTAATGTTGATATATCATGTCATCAAGTGGCAATAATGGTAAAGAGGAAGATGATGAAAAAGAGGGAGATATACCTAATGTGTCTTTACGCGTTCAGAAGGCTAAAAAAAGAGACATAGGGCGCAATATTATAAGAATTGATCCAAAAACAATGGAAAAGTTAAAAATTCAAACCGGTGATGTTATATCTGTTAATGGCAAGAAGGAAAGTGCTGGGATTGCATGGCCTAGTTATCCACAAGATAATGGATTAGGAATTGTGCGTGTAGATTCTAGGCTTCAGAAAAATACAGGAACTAGAATTGATGATACCGTTGAAATTCGAAAAGTGAAAGCTGAAATTGCTCAAAATGTTGTATTGGCTCCATCAAATTTCCCGATAAAAAATAATCCTAGATTTGAAAGCTTTGTAAAAAGAAAATTAAACAATTACCCAATAACAGTAGATGATTATATTTTTATCTCTATTGGTATTAGTAGAGAGATCACATTTAAAGTTTTAAGCATACGACCTAGTGGAGTTTGTATTATTAAACAAGATACTATACTTAATATTAGTGATAAAATTACTGAAGAGGCAGAAAGAGGGCTTCATTATATAACTTATGAAGATGTAGGTGGTTTAGATAAAGAGATTCAGAGAGTTAGAGAAATGGTAGAATTGCCATTACGACATCCATCATTGTTTAAACGTTTAGGAATTGATCCTCCTAAGGGAGTTCTTCTAAGAGGCCCACCTGGGTGTGGAAAGACTTTATTAGCTAGAGCCGTGGCTAATGAAAGTGAAGCACATTTCATTTCAATAAATGGCCCAGAAATTATGAGTAAGTTTTATGGAGAATCTGAAAAAAAATTGCGAAAACTCTTTATTGAAGCAGAAGAAAAGAGCCCGTCTATTATATTTATAGATGAAATTGATGCTATTGCTCCAAAGCGAGAAACTGTTACAGGAGAAGTAGAACGTAGAGTTGTAGCACAATTGCTCGCCTTGATGGATGGACTGCATGGAAGAGGTAAAGTTATTGTTATAGGAGCAACGAATAGACCGAATAGTTTAGATTCTGCATTAAGGCGCCCAGGACGATTTGATCGTGAAATTGAGATAAAAGTACCTAATGAGAAAGGCAGGAGAGAAGTATTTCAAATACATACTAGAAATATGCCCCTTGATAAAAAGATTTCATTAAAGGAATTTTCACAAATAACGCATGGATTCGTAGGAGCAGATATTTCTGCTGTTTGTCGAGAAGCTGCTATGTCTGCGTTACGTCGATATTTACCTAAAATTGATTTGGAATCAGAAGTAATTGATCCAGAATTATTAGAACAAATAGAAGTTACCAAAGAAGATTTTGAGGAAGCGTTAAAAGAAATTCTTCCATCTGGAATAAGAGAGGTATTTGTAGAAGTCCCAAATGTTCCATGGGATCAAGTTGGAGGATTAGAAAGTTTAAAGCAAAAATTAATTGAAGCTGTAGAATGGCCATTATCACATCCTAATATATTCACTCGTATGGGAATTAGACCTCCTAAGGGAATTCTGCTTTATGGCCCACCAGGTTGTGGTAAAACTTTGTTAGCAAGAGCAGTAGCGACCGAAAGTAAAGCAAATTTCATATCAATAAAGGGCCCAGAACTCTTATCAAAATGGGTTGGTGAATCTGAGAAGGCAATAAGAGAAGTTTTTCGTAAAGCAAAAATGGCATCTCCATGTATTATCTTTTTTGATGAGTTTGATTCGATAGCTCCAAGTAGAGGAAGACATACATCAGATTCTGGTGTAACAGAAAAAGTACTATCTCAATTTTTAACAGAGTTAGATGGTTTGGAAGTAATGAAAGATATAGTTGTAATTGCAGCTACTAATCGTCCTGATATTTTAGATCCCGCATTAATTCGCCCCGGGAGAATTGATAGAATATTGCTCGTTCCTGTTCCGGATGAAAAGGGAAGATTGGAAATTTTAAAAATATTTACTAAAGATATGCCTTTAACTAGCAATGCAAAAGTAGAAGATTTAAATAGTTTAATTAGCGGTTTTTCTGGAGCAGATATTGAAACATGGTGTCGCGAAGCTGCTATGATTGCCTTAAGAGAGAATATTAGAGCAAGAAAGGTATCATTAGAACATTTTAAAGAAGCAAGAGAATTTACTAATCCTACATTAACTACAGAAACATTAGCATGGTATGAAAAATTCGGTGAAAAATTAAAAAGTAGAAGTATAAAAGAATCTAAAGAAGATCGATTATTTGTTTAGAACTAATAAAATTAATTAGAGAATAATTATTTTATACTATATATATCTATTTCTTAACTTTTTATTATTATGATCGATGCTCATCGTTGGAACCAAAAACCAATAGTTAATTCCATTATTGATATATTAATTAAAAATAAGGGAGAAATTTTAGATAAAAGACTTGAAGAACTTCTAAAAAAAGAATTCCCTTTTGTGAATACATTAATGTTAGAAGAAATCTTTTTGAAGTTGGAGAGTATGGCTATAATAAACGTGTTTCGCGTCTCCAAGACGAAAAAAATGATTGTTCTTAATAAAAGAGGTAAAGCTATAAGAGAAGAGATTCTTGAGCAACTTTGATTTGAAAAGTATCGAAGTCTTTATATAGTTTTTAAAAATTCCAACTTGTAATTTAGAAAAGGTTTACGTCCTAGTCTAGTTTAATTCTTTTTGTTGCCAATTTAAACAAAATTGAGCTAAAGAAATCTCCTCGCTCCTTGATTTAAATTTTCTCTGTCTTACATCGATGAATACTGGATAATTAACGGCATTTCCCATCAATAACATTTCTCCCACTCCTAAACTAGAAATCATATTAGCAAATTCTTTTGTAATTGCTTCTGAACTGTCCATTAAATGCTTTAAATCGTATGGATTTTTTATACTTAAAACTAGTTTAGAATTACATTGTGATAGCGCGGTAGTGCTTAATTTTTTTGGTCTCTGACTAATCAAACACAAGCAAGCCATAAATTTTCTCCCTTCTCTAGCAATCATCTCAATAATGGGTTTTGAAATTGCTTTTGCATGGGCAGCTTCAGGACAGAATTGATGCGCTTCTTCTACTATTAGTAGAAAAGGAGGAATTCTATTTATCCTTCGGAGATAAAACAACCTATTGCAAATATAATCAACAATAATTTGCTTTTTCCTAATACTTATTTCTTTTTGAAAGTTAAAGATTGTAATTTCTTGTTTATTCACAACCTTATCTAGTATTGGATTTTCTTGGCTTCCAAAGAGAGTTAATCGTTCTAATTCTGATAACCAGCCTAATAATGCTATTTTTGTACTTCGATTTCCATCAGATTCATTTTCGATCTGTTCAATTATATCATTTAATGAATATTGATTCTTATTATCCTTATCTCTTTTTAATTTTTTTATATACTTTGAAAGTTCTCTTACTTGAACATGTGAAATTTGTTCTTGATATTTCTTAAAGGAATAAGCTGATAATTCAGGTATTCCAATTTGAAAATATGAAATATCTTGGATTTTAATTTTATCTTTTAATTCAGGGATATCTTTTAAATAAATATATTCTCCATGAACATCAAAAAGTATGATTGCGGGAGTACCATAGTTCTCTTTTCTAGACAGTAGTTCTTCTATTAGAATTGATGTAAGATAGCTTTTTCCTCCGCCTGAGATTGAGAGAATAGCAAAATGCTTATTTAACAATCTGCTCATATTTATTTTTGCATTGGAATTTGTAACTTTTATGTGGCCTATATCTAAGCCATATTCAGTATCAAAGCCAAGAAATTTAAAAAGGATTTCTTCCTCCACAATAAAAACTCCATCTCCAGGACTAGCAGGATAGGTCATCCGTTGAACTCTATCGATTTCTTTAATACTTTCATCCTTGAACTTAATTAATCCTAAACACTTTACAATCGCTATCGCAAATTCAAAATCTTTACTTGGAAAAAGACCTTTTATGATGTTAGGATTATTATTATAGGCTTTAATTGTTAAAGCATCAGTAAAGTATTCATTTATTAAGACAATTTCTTCAATAAGACCGATTAAAAATCCTTCACTAGATTTTGTATAAACAAATAACCCCTTTTGAATAAGTATTCCATCTTGTCTTTTATTTATAACAAAAGGGAATTTAGATACATTGGGTAATTGTAAATAATTAAATACAGTTCCAACTTTAATTGCCATATTATCAAAAAGGCCTAGTAAAATCGAATAAAATAATGGGTTGAAATTATTAGATAATACAATTAAATAAAAAAAATATAAGAGCACCAAATTTCTGATTTAATTAAAAATAAATCAGGGAATTTATTTCTTCTGCTCTTTCTCAATAGCACCAATAAGTCTCAATATCATCCAAAATCCATTCTTCCAAAAATAAATCATGAATAGCGAAACACCGACAATCGAAAAAAGCCCGATTCCAATAAATAAAACCCAAGGCCCCGTACTTCCTAACAAAGCTAGCAGTGAAGAGGACCCTCCAGCAGAAACATTAATTAATTCTAAGATAACTGCAAAAATTACGCCAATAATAATAGCTAGTAAACTGATTATTAATCCACCAGCTGCAATTTTTACATCAATACGATTTTTATATTTTTCCTCAAGTTCCCTCTTTCTATAAATAAAGTTTATCAATGATTTTGAAGTCTTCTTAAATAAACCAAAAAAGAAAATCAAAAGGAAAAACAAACCTGCTAAAAGTCCTCCAATAATGGCTATTTGATATCCTAAATTAAGTGCTAAAAATAGTTCCCATTTATAAGTTGTGCTGATAAAGATATCTGCAAATGTCCATACTACTCCTCCTATTGATACTAAACTCGCACTAACTATTAAGATGTAAAATATTAAAGCTACTATTTTTTGATTCTTTGAATATCCTTTAACTATATTTGAAGAATTATATTCCATTTTTTTCACATTTTATATTTTTTCTTCTCTAATTCTTTTTGCATTATAAAAGAACTTTAACTCTATATAATACCAAGAAGTTTTAATTAACTAAAAGATAACGTTTAAGATATATAAAATTGATTATTATGAGGAAAGTCTTGTCCTCATTCAAAATCTTTATTTTAAAAATATATCATTGAATTTTTGATATAAATTTTTGCTCTGAATATATTCATACATTTCATATGAAAAATTATAGAGTTTTTCATAAAATATATGTCGATCATCATTGGGAAGCCATTTTTTATCGACTTTACATAAGTTCTCGGCTGCTTTTGAAATATCCGGAAAAATTCCTGCTCCTGAAGCGGCTAATATTGCGGCTCCTAACGATGTAGATTCTTCAATAATATTCCTAACACATGTGATTCCTAATACGTCAGCAAAAATTTGATTCCAAAAATCAGAGCGAGAACCACCTCCAGTCAACATTAATTCTTTTGGCTCTATTCCCAATTGCTTAAAAACCTCAATATTTTTTCGTATTTCGAAGGCTACACCCTCAAGTACAGCTCTATAAAGATCCTTGCGTTCATGTCCTAAAGATAATCCGAAAATTATCCCTTTAGCAAGCGGATTCCAATGAGGTGCTCCAGCACCAACAAAATGGGGAATAAGAATTAATCCATTTGCCCCAATAGGTGATGTTTCTGCTTCTGCGGTGATTAAATCATAAGGATCTTGACCCTCTTGAGCCGCTACGCATTCTGCATATCCTACTTTATCTCTAAACCACCTCAATACAGCTCCAGTGGTAAAAATACTTGCTTCTTGTACCCAAGTGCCTGGAACTGCATGACAACTACATAAGACTCGTTTTTCTGGATCGAATTTTGGTTGAGATAAAAAGGCTAAAATAAAACTTCCCGTTCCCGTAGTGCATTTGATTTCTCCAGGAGAAACAACTCCCACACCTAGGGCTGCAGATTGCTGATCTCCAGCACCAGTTACGACTAATGTCTTTTTATCAAATAGAGTTTCCTCAGTAACAATTTCGCCAATATCGACTCCACATTCTAAAGCATCTGGCATTTTATCTAAATCTATTTCCAATTCAGATGCAATTTCTTCTGAATATTTTAATTTATTGATATCAAATAACATTGTTCGTGAAGCATTTGAAAAATCTGTATAATAACTTCCTGTTAATTTATGAATGATAAAATCTGAAACAAGCAAAAATTTATGAGTTTTTTGATATATCTCTGGCTTTTTATCTTTAAACCAGAGAATTTTTGTCGCAGAAAAATATGGATCAATAGTTAATCCTGTAGTTTCATAAATTTTGTCTATACCAATTTTTAATTTTATGGATTCTACTTGATCTATTGTTCTTCTGTCTTGCCAAACTAAAGCATTATGAAGAGGTGTGCCCTCTTTGTCAACAGGTACAATTGTTTCACGCTGATTGGTAACAGAAAGACTTACAATATCCGTTTTATCAATACCACTTTTTTTAATTGCTCGCTCTGTGGTTTTTTTAATTGACTCCCACCAAGTATTTGCATCCTGTTCTACAAATGATGGAGAAGGATAGTAACTTTGCCATTCTTGATAATCACTAGCGATTACCGCACCTGTTAAATCAAAAATAAATGTTCTACATCCAGTTGTTCCTAAATCTAACGCAGCAACAAACATAATTGAAAATTTTTATATTAATATTAGTTTTATTAATAAGATATATATCAGATTATCTTATAAAAATCATTATAAAGGATTTTAATAGAAAAATCTACTTTACTTTAATTTCTGGTACCCACAATAAGGACATATGAATTTAGCTAACCCTACATTAAAACCCTTTATTTGTACAATCATTTTATTACAGTTTGGACATCGTGGTGAATACGCGGGAAACCATTGTCCTTTA
>CAYNEU010000044.1:0-4006 GCA_964396275.1 uncultured archaeon
TTCTTCATTAAAATTTATTATTTGCGGAGCTGCTCCTTTACCTGTGGAGGTATTTCGGGCATTTGAAGACACATTTAAATGCAAAGTAGTTGAGGGTTATGGCCTCACAGAGGGTACATGCGCTTCTTCTGTTAATCCATTACCAACAGAAACCGAAGATAGGCGAAAAATAGGCAGCATCGGTTTACCTTTGCCAGGAAATGAAATGAAAATTGTAGATAGCCAAGGTAACGATCTTCCCCCAAATTCTAAAGGTGAAATTGTTGTTAAAGGCGATAACATCATGAAAGAATACTTTAAAAATCCAGAGGCAAACGCTGAAACTCTTAAAGATGGGTGGTTATATACAGGAGATATTGGTCATATGGACGAAGATGGTTTTTTCTACATAACTGATCGTAAAAAAGATATGATAATCCGAGGAGGAGAAAACATATATCCACGTGAAATTGAGGAAGTGATTTACTCTCATCCGGCAGTCTCATTGGGTACCGTTATTGGAGTGCGGGATGAGATTTATGGAGAACTTCCGAAAGCTTTTATTGTATTGAAAGAAGGAGAATCTATTACTGAAGAAGAAATTATCGCATATTGTAAAAAACATCTAGCTAATTTTAAAGTTCCGAAATATGTGGAATTTAGGGCCAGTTTACCTCAAACACCTACAGGAAAGATAATGAAACAACCACTTCGTGAAGAAGAAGAAGCTAAAACAGGGAAAGTATTTAGTACTTAATTTTTTTTTCATTCTTTATTTTTTAAAATAATTTTAAATCCATTTTTTCTTTAGTAGTCAATTTTTAAAAGTTTTTATAGATGATTCATTCAATATTATAATTATTTCTAAAACAATTAAAAAGAGAAAACCAAAAATGGATAAAGTAGCAATAGTTGGATGTGCTCAAACAAAATTTGAATCAGAAAAAATTGATTTAACAATTTCAGAACTTGTTTTTGAAGTTGTTAAAAAGCTACATAACGAGTTAGGAATTACAAATGATGATGTTGGCTGTGTAATTACCGGTTCTAACGATTTCAATGATGGGAGAACAATAGCGAATATGGCTATTCAAGATGCTGTTGGGTCAGTTAGGAAAGCAGAATCTCGAGTTTCTGGAGATGGAGCATTTGCCTATGTGTATGGAGCTATGAGGATTCTTTCTGGAGAATATGATACTGTTTTAGTTGTTTCACACTCTAAATGCTCAGAAGGTGATCAATTTCTTATAAACAATTCAATATTTGATCCTTTTTATCAACGACATTTAGGTCTGGATCAAATTTCTTCTGCGGGCTTAATGGCAAATATGTACATGAGTAAATATGGCATTACTGAAGCTCAAGCTGCAAAGGTGGTGACAAAAAATCGAAAAAATGCTATTAATAACCCCTATGCTCATCTACAAAATAAAGTTTCTATAGATGACGTTTTGAATTCACCTATGTTGGCTTATCCCTTAAAAGAATTAGATTTTCCCCCATATAGTGATGGAGCAGTTGCAATGCTACTCACTAATGAGGAAAATGCTAAGAAGTTTACTGATACACCTGTATGGTTAAAAGGATATGCTAGTTGTACTGATGCCTATTATCTTGGACATCGAACTATGACTGATTTAATAGGTTTGGAGTATGCAGCAAAAGAAGCTTTTAAAATGGCTGAAATTAAAGATCCAATCAAAGAACTAGATGTAGCAGAAGTTTTTGAAGCTTTTTCTGTGCATGAACTTATGATTTATGAAGCTTTAGGATTCTGTGGAAAAGGAGAAGGTGGAAAATTTATCGAAAGTGGAGAAACACAAATAGATGGATCAATTCCAGTAAATCCATCCGGAGGAGTATTATCTAGCAATGTTGCAATGGCTAATGGTTTAATTCGTGTAGCAGAGATTGCCTTACAATTAATGGATAAAGCAGAAAAGCGACAAATATCTGAAGCAAACACAGGATTAGCTTACGGAATGAATGGGATATGTTCACAAGGGAATTGTGTATTAATATTCGGAGGTGAATAAAAAATGCCAAAAAATAATGTAGCAATTGTAGGAATAGGGCAAACTAAATTTAGAAGTAAGAGAAGAGATGTGAATATTCCCGAAATGATCTATGAGGCTGTTAAAATGGCACTTGATGATGCTCAAATGGAACCTAAAGACATTGATGCCATTCTCATTGGTAATATGGATCATTTTGAGGGCATTAATTTCTCTGAGATGTGGTGTGGGATTGATGCTGCTCCAGGATATTTAAAACCTGTGGTAAAAATTGCCACTGGAGGAACAACAGGTTCGTCTTTAGGTATTTGTGGATATTATAATATTGCTTCGGGGATATATAAAAATGTATTAGTTGTAGGATGGGAAAAACTTAATGAGGGGGGTGCTACTACAGGAATAATAACTGCTTTTGATCCTGTATGGGAGCGTCCTTCATTAGCAGGTGCTTTAGGGCCCCTCGCTTTAATGGCTAATATTTACGCTGCTAGATATGGAATTACATCAGAACAAGCAGCGAAAGTAACTGTTAAAAATAGGAGGAATGCTGCCAATAATCCATTTGCCCACATAAAAATGCCTAATATTACTATAGATGATGTGATGCATTCTCAAATGATATCTTATCCATTAAGATTACATGATTGTTGCCCTCAAAGTGAAGGTGCTTGTGCTGTTATCTATGCTAATGAAGAAGAAGCAAAAAAGATTACAGATAATCCTGCTTGGTTTAAAGGAGTTTCAACAGCTCATTACTACACATTTGGTTGTGATGATTTGATGTTTGATTTACCCACAGCTACTATAGCGTCCAAGAAGATATATGAAAAGGTGGGGATAAAAAATCCGATAAAAGATCTTGACGTTGCTGAGATATACGAGCCTACATCATGGTCAGAACTAAGTTGGACTGAGGCTTTGGGGTTTTGTGGTAGAGGAGAAGGTGGTAAGTTATTGGATGAGGGTATAACTCAAATGGATGGAGAATTACCGGTTAATCCCTCTGGAGGGGTATTAAGTACTAATCCTATTGGGGCAACAGCGTTAGTGCGATTTGCTGAAGCAGCAATTCAAGTTATGGGTAGAGGAGGAAAACGACAAATCCCTGATGTCGAAACAGCATTGGGAATGGGATTTGGTGGGTCTCTTTGGACTGAATTAGCAATATTAGGAAGAAATCCAAATCCATTGAGGTGATAAAAATGGGAAAAAAAGAAAAGGAATTTCAGATTAAATGGAAAACAGACTTACCATATAGGTATTCTATAGGAAAGTTAGCTGTAAAATATTTTGAAGAACTTAAAAACAAGAAGATTATGGGTTCTAAGTGCCCTAAATGCGGTAAAAGATTTATGCCTCCTAGAGCTGTATGTGCTGATTGTCTAGTAGAAATGACATTGAAAGATATGATAGAACTTTCTCCAAAAGGTACTTTAGAAGGCTTTACAGTGGTCAATTATCCGTTTGTTGACCCTAATACAGGAGGTATGCGTCCATTCCCTTATGGATATGGAATTTTCAAATTAGATGGAGCTGATACGTATTTAATGCATTTTGTTGATGAAACTGACCATACGAAATTTAAAATTGGACAAAGAGTTGAAGCAGTGTTCAAAGAGAAAACAGAAGGAGATATTTATGATATTCCATATTTTAAACTTATAAAGGAGGAGGAATAATGGAGGGACAGAAAATGAATGAGGATTTAGAAAAGAAAGTATTTAGAGGAAGGATTAAAGTACCTTATAAACATACAGCTGGAGCTTATGTTGAAAAGTTCATAACTGAAATTGGAAAAAATAACAAAATAATGGGCGTAAAATGTCCAAAATGTGGAAAAGTGTTTGTTCCTCCAAAAATGATCTGCTTTAAATGCTTCGAGAAGATGGAAGAATGGGTAGAGGTTGGAAATCAAGGAACAGTTAAAGGTTTCACTGTTATTTCACATTCAACTCCAGTTTTACCTTTAAAACCTCCTTTTGCTTATGCAATAATCACACTCGATGGAGCAG
>CAYNEU010000045.1:0-7723 GCA_964396275.1 uncultured archaeon
TTATTGGCGGTTCAAGAAACATCCAACTTCTTTTAATTCAATCCCAAATTCAGAGATATACTGGATTACTATAAATCAATTTTAAATCATATCTAATTTTTTCAATTTTTTTTCAGTCTTATCAAAAATATAATAATCTTGGTAAATCTTATTACCTTATTATTTTATTAAAGAGCAAAAAGGATTCAAAAAAATTTTTGAAAAAAATTTATTAATGATCTATATTCTTCAATCGTATGTCATTGTATGAAAAACTTCAAAACCCTAAAAATGCCATTTGGGCTTCCATTCTTATTACTTTAGTATTTGGATTTATGGTTATTATTTCTCAGTTAATTTCCAGATATCTAATAACTCCTCTTGGATTAAATTATCTTTTTGAACTATTTATATCATTTTCCATTCAATTTATTATAGCTGGCTTTACCTTATTAGTTATGATACCATTTTTACTAAAAATACCAACAGAAATCAAGCCTTATAAGGATTTTCTTCAAACAATACGTCTATCCAATCATAAACCAGTTGGTAAATTGTTATTTATCGGAATAACAGGAACAATTTTCGTTCTTTTTTTTTCCTTGTTTCTTACAAGCATACCTGGAAATTTAATTCTTACCCCTGAAAATGTTTTTGGACCACCGGTACGAGATGAAACGATGGGATGGTTTGGATTTATTCATTATCTCATTCCAGGAGTGTGGGAGGAAGTTTATGCAAGAGGTATTATATTAGCGATATTATTAAGATTATATCCGAAGGAACAGGGGCATCAGAGTAAAGCGATTATAATAGGAGGAATAATCTTTGGATGTTCCCATATGTTAAGCGTCCCAATCTTAATTTCTAATCCAATATTTGCATTAACTCAAGTTGTTTATGCATCCATTATAGGGATCGCATTTGGTTATGTTGCTGTTGGCACAGGAAGTCTACTCCCTTCTATAATCTGTCATTGGTTGATTGATTCATTCTCAGTTTATATCGCTCCATCAGGGAGTCCTATCTTGTTTTTGATCCTTTTCATGACGGCAGTTATAGTCGCATCAGGGTTCATAATAGTATTGATTTATCAAACTACTAACTTTGGAGACTTTAGAGAAGATAAAATGTAATTAATATTTTTTTTTTCATTTTTCAGGTATTTTATAATTAAAAAAAGAAATAAATTAGCTAAAATTCTTCAATATTAAGTTCTTTGTATGAAATTTCTTTCATTTTAAGCTTATTCTTTTATTTAAGCTATCCTTTTTGATATTCCTTTTTTTTGGTTAATTTAATATTCCAAAATTATCTTCTCATCTTTACGAAATTTCCAGATTTCATTAGGTTACATGGTTTAAGGTAATTTTTTCCGGTCTTTTCTGCGATATCTTCTAGTAATTTGGACCAATTTTCGTAATTAAGTTTACCAGCACTAAATGGACCAGGCATATTAGTTCCTTTTAACATTATATCATCAATAATTTTATAACCTGAAACAATTTGCTCTTCCATAAGCTTACAACTTTCATTTAATTGGATTGCTAAATGAATTTCAGGGTTAAATAAGCCTGCTTTTTTGCTTAAATTTATAATTGGTCTCCCTTTCGTCCAATCATAAAAGCCTTTTCCTGTCTTTTTTCCAAAATTTCCTTCTGTTATGAGTTTAGTAAACACTTTACCTGGAGCAAAATCAGGGGATATATATTTCTCATAACTCTTCAGACTATTATAACTAACATCTATTCCAAGATAATCATTTAATTGACACGGACCCATTGGGATTAACTGTCCTGCTCCAGCATCAGCATCAATCTGTTCCCATGGAATGTTCTTTTCATATGCTTGGTCAAAAATCCAGTTTGAATATATAAGTGAAGGAATTAGTAATCTATTCGCAATAAATCCTGGGCTTTCCTTTTCAATTCGTACTGAAAGCCTTTTTCCTTTAACACAAGGTAATTTTTCACCAATAGCTACACACATATCTAATACTTCATCAGAAGTTTTTTCCCCCTTCATTACTTCAACACAGCATTGAGTAGGAACCGGTGGAAAAAAATGCATTCCAATAACCTGTTCTGGTCTTTTTGAATCTTCCGCAATTTCAGTTATTCTAAATGTTGACGTATTTGAGGCAAAAATACAGTGAGGGGGTGAATTTTGCATGACTATGTTACACACTCTTTTTTTAATCTCCATTTTCTCTACAACCGCTTCAAATACAAAATCAGCATCCTTAACTGCAGAAACCAGATCTGTTGATTTTCCACATTTTCTTAAAAGATCATCAGTAGAGATCCCTTCTCCCAACTTTCCTTTTAATTTAATTTTTTCTATGCCTTCTTTTATTTTTTTCAAACCATTATCTACGATTTCTTCTTTTAAATCGATTAAAGTGACAGTATAGCCTGCCATTAAAGACACTTGGGCAATACCGTGCCCCATTATGCCTGCTCCGATTACACAAATATTTCTAAAATTGTTAATACCAAGCATTTTTAATTACCAAGAGGAATCTATTTCAAATATTCTTTTGATTATTATACGATACTTTCTTATATAGAATTTTTTCTAAAAATTTACAACAAAAATAAAAAAAAAGAAAAATTTTAGTTAAAAAATTATTCTGAGGTTGCCCGTTTTTTCATAAAAAAATACACACCGGCTATTACTGCGACGCCTACGACTACAGAAACAACAACAATAACTATAATAATTGTTGGATCTATTCCACCAGAGGCTATTCTTTTCATTATGGTTACTTCCTCAAATGCTTCATTTCCTACAATATCTCTCGCATAGAACGTGAGAGTAAGACTTCCTTCAGATAAAGTATCCCATGCAGCTTGATTAATCGTTCCATTTTCTGTAAATGTATAGTTATTTAATCCTCCGTCAAGTGTGTACCACATTTTATCCAGAAGAACATCATTAATCATAACACTAAAACTTGGTGCACTAGTACCAAATACTTCATTTTCAGAAGGAGAATAAATAACTATTAACGGTGGTCCATCTTCTGCTATAGGCAAGTAATCTATACTTCCTGCAGAACCTCCTATATATATATACGGAGTATCAACAATTCCATCTTGTGGGCTAGTATCTGGACCAGTATGATTGTCCCAGTAATTACCAATAATCGGGTTATTCCATTTGTTATAATTTCCATCATCTATTGCATGTTTTCCATTTTTAAGAAAGATATTTTTGTAGATTGAATTGTTTTCACAATCAGAATAAAGATATACACCTAAAGCGTTATTTTCCATAATATTTTGAGTAATAACATTATAATCACTGTCATCATCTATTTGTATCCCTGAAATTTTGTTATCATTTACTTTATTTCCTAAGATTGTGTTGTTGTGGCTTTGAGCTACTAAAAAAATACCATAATTGGTGTTATTATTAGCAACATTTCCCGTAATTGTGTTATTATTGCTAGTTTCCAGACCTATTCCTAGATTATTATTATTGTTTATTGTATTTTCTACGATCTGAGTAAAATCGCTGTAGTATAAATTTATCCCTTCATTATTCCCATTAAAAATATTTCTTGAGACAATGTTATTATAACATTCATTCTCTAGATAAATCCCATCCATACTCCCACTTGCGGAATTTCCGCTAATATTATTAGAATCACTCGAATCTAAAAAAATTCCTGCTCTTATATTGTCATATACTGTGTTTTTTATGATATCATTAAAATGACTCTCCTCTAAATAAATCCCATCATCATTTCCATTTGCGATGTTTCCAAAGATGGTAATATTATAACAATAGCTCCATAAAAATATCCCCTTATTGTTGTTATTTGCATTATTTCCAGAAATTGTGTTATTGATACATTCCTCTAAGGATATTCCCTTATCGTTTCTATTTATATTATTTTCTATTATGCTATTGAAATCACTTTTATCTATAGAGATCCCATCATCATTATCATTTACCTCATTTCTCGTAATATTAATGTAATCAGATTCAGATATATGTATCCCGTCATAAGCATTCATGTTTACAGTGTTTTCAAAAATATTACTCTTAATGCATGATTCTAAATAAATCCCCCTATCGTTATTAGAACAGTTATTATTAATTAATCTAGAATTATTCACATTTTCTAAATAGATTGCTGTATCAGAATTATAAATCAAGCATTCTCGAATGATGAAAGTGACATTCGAGTTCTGAATTGTAATACCATCCATAATCCCAAATCCACTTATTTTAAGATTTTCAATTATATAGGGATCAGAATCTGTTCCTAATCCAGAACACCAAATCTGACTTTTTGCCCATGTCCAATTATGTGCACCAACTCCAATAGCATTATCATCAATATAGATTGGAAAATCCACTGTAGGAGATGTACAATCGTTATACTCTATAATATTTCCTTCACAGTTAGTTTCTAAAATACACCAATTATTGTATTTCAAGTCATTTCCTGTGATATTATTGTAATCACTCTGATCCAGTGCTATACTTAAATCGTTTCGGTTTATTGTATTATTTTTAATCTCATTGCTATCAGAATTTTCTAAATTTATCCCTATATCAAGATTACTATTGATGGTATTACCCATGATATTACTATCATCGCAACCTTGTAGCTCTAACCCACGTGTATTATTGTTAATTGTATTGCTATTGATAGTAAAATCATAGGAATTAACCATATAAATCCCTATTCGTATATTATCATTTGCTGTATTGTTAATAATAGAATTTTCAAAATTATTATATCTTATATATATTCCATAATCATTGTTCTCATTTGCAGTATTATTTAAAATAATGTTATTATCGCATGTACTTCCAAAACTGTTTATAAATATACCGTAATCATCATTGTTGTTTACAGTATTTAATGTAATGTTATTATAATTACAGTTATTAGTCAGTTGTATTCCATATAAATTGTTATTTACTGTATTCCCTGTAATGTTATTATATTCACAGTTCGTATCTAGATATATTCCATTAATATTATTATTACTTACATTATTTCCTATGATAGTGTTCCCTTCACAATCAATTAAATAAATACCTTGATAATTGTCGGAACATTTGTTATTTATAATGGTTCCATTGTTAGTATTTTCCAACCAAATTCCCGAATCAAAGAAAGAATAATCTGCATTGAATATCGTACAATTCCTAATAATAAAATATTCGTTTTTGGAATTTTCTATATAAATTCCATTTCCTGTAGGTGAATCACTTGCATCAATAGTTACATTTTCAATAAAGTAAATTCCATTCTTAAAATAACACCAAGAATAATTACCAGCAGTCCAAGACCAATTTTTAGGATTGCTAGCATCTACATGGATGAATGATTCAGTATAGCCTCCTGAGCTTTTTAGATCAATTTTAATAGTGTTATGATTATCACTGAAATTAATGCTTTTATTTATCAATAAAGGGACTACAAGCCCTATTATTATCAAAATTATTAATTTTTCTCTTTTAGACGTCATTTTATATTTTTCTCTAATATTTATTTATTCAATATGGTGATGAGAATGAGATAATATTTAATATTTTTGCCATCTGAATTTATTTTCTATTTTTGTTAAACTTGAGGGAAGTATGTATAACTTACTGTGTCTATATGAATTCTAATTAACTAATAAACTTTTGAAATGAATATATTATCCCATTTCGTAAAATTACAACAAAAAAATTAAGGAAATAGTTGATAAGATAATAGATTTTAAACTAATTACCAAAAGGAATAAAAATACAATTATCTGAAATTTCTTTATAGAGATTTTGGGAGTAATCTGTTGACCAAATTTAGTTCCTATGAAAATTATCGGAAATGCTAGAAATAATACTAAAATCAGCTCGTATGGAAATATGTCTGAAATGAAATAGAAGGGTATTCTTGATATGGATAGTATGGTTCCAATAGCAGCAAAATTTTCAATAAAACTCTCTCGATAATGTCCAGTTTTTTCTAATAATGCAACATTAATTGGACCAGCGGCACTAATTAATCCAGTTAATAAACCGTAAGAGAATCCACCAAAATAAATGAGGGGTGAGGTTGTATTAAGTTGATTTTCAATTTTCATATTATCGAGATTCTTAAAGTATTTTATCAGCTTTAAAGAAGAATAAATGAGAATAAAAGTGCCCAGAAATAATTCAATCCATTCTGTTTTAATATTAATGATTAGATACGTTGCCAAAATTGTAGCGGGGATACCTAATGAGAGGAATCGGAAAAAGTATCCTTTATCTAAAAATGCCCTATATTTAATAAAATTGAGTAAAGCAGGGAACGTTCCCCATATGTTTACCAATATTACGGCATTTTTAATACCGATTATTGGCGTTATAATAGGTATTAAGACTAAAGCATCTCCAAAACCGATAATACCGTACGTCATGCTCGAGAAAAAAATTGCGATTAATGAAAGATAAATGATCATATTATGGGAATTCAAAAATTAGATAATGTAAAAAGCTTTTTAGATTAAAGCGTTTGACAAAAAAATCAATAGACTCAATATCTCCTAAATTTTCAAAAATCCTAATATTCTTCATTAATCTTTTTTTGAGGACTTTTTTTCTTTTTGCCAAAAAGAAGCTTTTGGTTTTTCTCAACAAACTTCCAACCAAACCCAGTGAGATCTTCAAGCGGGCCTTTAATGCCTTTTGGATTCCCGGACTTTGTAAATAAAATTTCTGTGTACTTTATAGCCTTAAATACTTCATATGGTGTTTTAAACTTATCTATTAATGTGCTTGCCTTTTTGGAGCCAATGTCTGCTAAGCCTTCTATTATAAAGGATCTTCTTTCTTTTTTCGACATCGCTTTAGGAGCTTTTCTTGAAAATATAGGCATACTATCTTTAACTTGTTCCCTATAAGCAATTCTCTCAATAACAATCGCAGTGTCCTCCAAGTTTCTGGTAGGAATCACAGAAATTCCTAATTTATAAGATATAAAAGAGAGAGCACCATAAATTGATGACATTTTCATTCCAGTATTTTCAAATACCTCATCATTCAACCCCTCTAATACTAAAATAGGATATTGATATGTATCTTTTAATCGAAGTAATTGTTCGAATAATCTATTATCCATTATTGAGGAAACAAAATCGAACCCTTCTTTTCTTTCTATAGCAACCTCGCTAGAAACAACAATATCGGCAATGTCTAATTGTTTTGATTCATAGGTTATTGTATCTTTTTTATTATCTAATAAAGCCATTAATTTCTGTTCTCTATTATCTATAATTACATGGAGTGGTTTCTTTTCAGTCATCTTACTATTTAAGAATTAATAAACTCGTTATTAAAAATTTCACATGTAAGTTATTAAACTATTAATTTTAAGTTTTGAAAATAAAAATTTTCGAAATTTAGATAGGAATTTCTTTTTCTTTAGAAATCTGAATTAATGTTTGATTAAATCCTTTCAAATAATTTGTAATATCTCTTATATGATATAATTTATTGCGTATTACGATAAATAATATAAATAAAAGACCCGTAATCTCAGTAATTATCACTAATGGATCTGTCCATAATTTTCTAAACCAATAGATTAAGGGTTCTTCAATGTAATAAAAATCATAAGAAAAAAAGGGATAAAATAATGGGACATATGGAAGATCCAATATGAGATGAGAAATGAGACCGAAAAGAAAGGGAAGAGAAATACTTTTATTTCTTTTAGAGGAAAAATGGACGATTAAAAAACTTACGATTA
>CAYNEU010000046.1:0-2431 GCA_964396275.1 uncultured archaeon
ACTTGTTAAATATAAATTTAAATATATGTATCCTATTTAGTTTTTAAGTATTAAATAAATTATAAGTAGATTTTAAAAAAAATATTATTCCTTATAAAATTAAATATATTTTTTTTAGGCGATATTTATTTCGGAACGGACTATTGATTTAAAACTAGTCATCCTTGGGGAAGGTGGAGTAGGTAAAACCTCAATAGTTTCCACATTTATGGATAACGAGATTTCTAATGAATATCTACCAACTATAGGAAGTAATACGAAAAGAAAAGAATATATTTTAAAAAAACAGGACATAAAAATTAGAGTTAATATATGGGATTTCGGAGGTCAAAGATCATTTAATCCTTTCAATCCCATTCTCTTTAAAAATGTAGATGTTGCTCTACTCGTTTTTGATTTATCTAAACCAAAAGAAACATTAGAAAGTATCAAACAAGAATTTTTTGAAAATATACAAAAGTACTCTGAAGATTTTATTTCCATTATAGTCGGGAATAAACTAGATTTGCTATTAGAAGGAGAAAAGGTAAAAAGCACAATAAATTGCTTTTTAAATAAAAGAGATCATATAATGCTTACATCAGCAAAAACAAGAGAAAATATAGATGAATGCTTTGAATTATTAATTCACACTTATTTAAGAAAAACAGAACTTATAGATCCTGACACCGTACCTAACAATACAGCTAAGAATTTCTTAGAATTAATTGGAAAAAATGAAAAAGAATTGAAAGCTCTAGTTATAAATGTCACTGATATTGATTCAGTGTTAACAAAGTATAAACAAATACCAAAAGAAAAAGATGAAAACATAGAGGAAAAAGAAATTCATGAAATAAAATATTATGATTTTCTTAAACAAGAAATAGAAAAAAATGCACTTCATAAAAATGAAGTTATGGATCAATTTCTAATTAATCTTTCTGAACTTGACAAAACAATAAACCATATAAAAAAAACGTATAGTAAATCAGCTATAGATTTAATTAATAACTTAAAAAATCTTTTTATAACCACAAAAAAAGATTTTGAAGTAAGTGTAGATACATTATCAAAATTAAATATAGAAGAATTTGAATTAGTAAATATCATCTCTAAAGTTAAAGATGATCAATCATAACAATAAGGATAGAATCCTTACCGAGAAAATAGGATATTTACAAAAAATGTGCATAAAGGACAAATAAAATGTCGGAAGAAATTAATGTAAAAGATTACGAGAAATTAAAGGAACAAGTTAATAAACTTGATCAGAAATTGAATGAGCAAAATAAAAAGTCTCCACAAAAAGCAAGTGATCGAGTCAATAATCTTGAAAAAAAATTATCAGATCAAATAATTAATTTAAATCGAACTCTAAATGATAATATTAACAACCTCGAGAAAAAATTAACTGAACAAAGCAATAAATTAGAACAGAGAATGAAAGTACAGTTCACACAATTGGATCTGAAAGTGGATAAACAAGGAACTTTAACTAATAAGAAAATCGAAGATTTAGCGAATATGTTTGAAGGAGAATTAAAAGAACAATACACTGCTCTTTATCAGAAGTTAGATGAAACCTTTAAAAAGCTGAAATTAGAAGTAGAAGAAAAATTTAATACTGTTGATACGCAATTAAGTAAATATGTGGATAATTTTGAAAATAAAATAAAAATTCTTAAAGATAATATAAAAGCACTGAACAATGATTATTCAAATAAGTTGGATGTTTTTAAAGAAGAGTTTGATACTAAAGAGGATGTTCTGAGAGATATGTTTAAAAAATTCAATGAAGAAAATAAAGAATATCAAAATAATCTGAAACCTTTATTGGAGGATCTTAAAAGCGAACAAGATTTAGTTAGAATAACTGTTGATGTACTTAAAAAACAGATATATGAAAGTGCAAAAGAGTGGATTGATGAAGAAATAAAACTAGCATGTAAAAACAAAGAAAGAGAAATTCTCATGAATATATGGATTGATGAAATGAAAGAGATCATTGATAATTTAGATAAATTGAGAGAATTACATCCTAAAGAATTAAAACTTCATATTAATGAAATTTCAAGCACTATAGAATCTTTTAAACAGAAATTTATTAAATAATTTTCTTTTGGTAACTTTTTTTTACAGAAAATCTTTTTTTTAAAATAATTTAATTAGATAAAATTCCAATGGTAAGAATGTGTCCAGATATTATTTCTCTTGGTGAATTATTAGTAGAAATCATGCGAGAAGAAAAAGATACTCCGCATGGAAAGTTTGGCGCTATATATAGGGGACCATTCCCTAGTGGAGCTCCAGCAATATATATTGATACAGCAGCTCGTATGGGAAAGAATTTCAAATTTACAACGGGATTTATTGGAACAATAGGAAATGATGAATTTGGGTCATGCATAATTGAAAAATTAAAGACTGATGAGATTAATACTTCCCAAAT
>CAYNEU010000047.1:0-4226 GCA_964396275.1 uncultured archaeon
TCTTTACGAAGAGGAAAAAAATAATAATAATAAAAAGGAGGATAAATAAGTTTGAAAAATGAAAATATCCAAATTGTAAAATCTATATTTAAAAATCCTTTAAGCTTTCTTAAATTAGACACTCCTCAAGTTTACAAAAACATGACTGTTATCCCTATCATTGTTCAAGATGATAAGTTTATTGATTTTATTAGCATAAAAGAAGCTGAAGAGATAGAATTAATAGAAATTATTGAAACTGATACTGTTGGTCAATTAGAAGTTATAAATAAAAGTGATAAACAGATATTAATTCCATTTGGAATGACGGTTCACGGCGGAAAACAGGATAGAACAATCTGGGAACCAATTTTGATACCGGCAGGAGGAAAACAAAATATTATAAGTGAAAATCCTGGGTCAGTTAAACAGAAGTATACAATCCCTGCTAAATGTGTAGAACAATCAAGGTGGAGCTATACTAAAGATCGTGGGTTCAAATCTTCAAATACACGCCTTCACCCTAATGTTGCTTTTGAGGCAATATCATCAGCGGGTCAGGGTGCTGTATGGAACGAGATCCAATCACATAGAACCGAAATGAATTATAATCTTTCTGTTGCCCCTACTCAAAGTTATCTTGAAATGACAAAGGAATCTGAAAAGCAAACTGGAGATATAGTTAATCATTTTAAGAATGTTGAGAATCAGTGTGGAATCGCTGTTTTTATTAATGGAGACTTTATTGGTATTGAATTTTATGCGAACTCAGAAGTATGGAAAACTATGAGTGATGATATTCTCAAGGCTTTCTCCATCGAAGCACTTAGGTTTAAAGATAAACCTCAAAGTAAAGTGATTGAATACCATGATGAACTTCTTAAGATTTTGAATAGAATGGACTTCAATTACTCTTTTAGAGATGGTGTAGCACTTGGAAATGTAGTAGAATTCAATTCTAATGATAACAAATGGCGAGGAATTACCTTAGTCCATAAGAAAGCTATGGCTCAATTTTATTTGGTTTCAAAACGAGGAGGATTTCAAGGTGATACTCGTTCAAATATACAATTTCAGACTGTTATTAATCAAAGATATCAAATCTAAATCAAGAGTTTAATTTAAACAATTTATTTTTTTTTTAAATTTTAAAATTTAATGAAAATGGATTTTAAATATCCTTAATTAAAAGATATGTGGATATTGCAACTATCTTGATAACTTATGGGATATTATTTCTTGGTGAATTAGGAGATAAAACTCAATTAATTGTTTTTAATCTTGCATTAGAATACAAAAAATTCTATAAGGTTGGAATAGGAGTCACTTTTGGCTTTGCTCTTATAGTAACAATTGGTGTTTTTTTTGGTGCAGTTATAACTCAGTTTATTCCACTTATTATAATTTCAATAGCTTCCGGAATTGTTTTTATAATAATAGGAATACTAGAAGCACGTAATCTCAGGGAACTTTATTTAGAGAAATTTAAAAATATGAACAGTACAATAAACTCTTCCTTAGATGATAAAACATCAGAAGATAAAAAAAATTTATCTTCAAAACTTCCTAATATAAAAAGAAACCCATATTTAGCAGGATTTGGATTTATCTTTCTCATGGAATTAGGGGACAAAACACAAATATTAACTATTACTCTTGCTTCAATCTATGCTTTTCCAATTGAAGTCTGGTTAGGATGCTTTTTAGCTTTAATAACTGTCGCTTGGTTGGGAATACTTTTTGGGGCATTCATCGCATATAAAGTGCCAAAATTCTATTTAAAGCTAATCTCAACCTCAATCTTCATTTTTGTAGGAATTTTAATATTAGTAACATCTTTTTAAAATCATAAGAAAAAAAAAATGTTAATTATGAATATACTAATAGCTTTTTATTCAAGAACAGGTAATACCAAGAAAATTGGTGAAATAATTTCAGACAGTTTAAATTGTGAATATGAAGAAATTATTGATGTTAAGAAAAGACATGGTTTTATCATAGGATTTTTTAAGTGTGGATACGCTGCAACAAGAGAAAAGCTAACCACCATTAAGGAACTTCAAAAAAATCCAGAATTATATGATTTAATTATATTGGGAACCCCTATATGGAATAAAAGGATGACACCCGCAATAAGAACATACATCTCTGATAACAAAAATAAATTTAAGAATGTCGCATTTTTCTGTACTTTAGGTGGAAAAGGTAGTTCCGAAGTATTTGAAAACATGACTAAGCTCTGCGATAATGAGCCGTTATCCACCTTAGAAATTACAAAGAAAGAAATAAAAAAAGGCTACTATATTGATAAAATCAATTCTTTTATCCAAAAAATAAAACGTGAATAAAAAATTACGTTTCGCCTTAATAATAAATTTTTATTTACTATTCTAAATTCTTAAATTTTAAATTTTCGTTATAGGATCACAGAATCGATGAGCTTCTAAAATTATAAAAACAATGAATCTATTATATGATTGCGAGGAATATAGGTAAAACAAATTAAGAACAAAATTTTTTAATTATTGTTATCAATTTAAAAGAACGTAAAAAAGAGTTATTGGGAATAAATGGTATATTTTCAAATTAGTCCAGTTGGATTTGATTGTGGATTAGAGAAACAAAATTGCAATAGATATCCAGATTTCTGTAAAGAATGTGTAAAAGTTAAACTTGAGAAATTGGGTTTAAATCTTACTCATAACATTAAATTCACGATCATTGATTCTGAAGAGAAACGTATTCAAATGTTTCAAGATTTAATATGGCAGAAATTTCTTGATGTTTTAAACATAAAACACATTTTATTAATGGCTAAAGAATCTGGATTAGCTCTAGTTGATTATCCAATCTCAGGAGCAGGGATAAATGCTGAATTACTTACGGGGTTTATCCAAGCTAATATAACATTTTCAGAATCGAGTACTACCTCAGATGGGAATGGGACATACGGAAAGAACTATCAAATTTATGAATTTCAATATGAAACATTCAATATTTTACTTCAAAATGGTCAATTTATTAGAATCTGTTTGGTTTTAGATCATAACGCTTCTGATAGTTTGAAAACTCTTGTAAATGAGTTCTTAAATGATTATGAGAGTATTTATCTTGATAAAATTGGAGAGCATATAAGAAAAGGGAAGATGCATTTCGAAGATACTATTGATTTTATGATGGAAACTTTTAATGTAAAATTAGTATTCCCAATGGTCTTAACCCACACATTATTACCAGATGAATTAGAATTAATTAAAAAGAATCCTATTAAAAAAGCTATAATTGACTTTGCAAAACAATTACTTGCTTCAAAAACATTCTTTTTTATTATTAATTTAATTGATGAAGTCCAAAAAGTCGTTCATATTGACGCAAATAAAATTCTTTACGAAGTCTATAATCTTATAGAAAAAAATATCATCCTCCCTACTACTATTGAAACTGCTGAAGATGCAATTAGTAATTTTCAAGAGACACGAGCAGTGAGAATCGATCGTAATGAATTAATTTCCTCAATAATCGCCAATGAAGATGAAATAAGTGAATTAAAAGAGAAAGCTAAGTATATGAGTGAAGAAGAAGTTAGATCCTCTATAAATTCTTATCTTAGAAAAGCCGAAACTGCTGAAAAAGGTTTAGCTTATAAAGAAGCACAAAAAGAATACGAGATGGCACTTTATTTGGCATCTGGTTTTGATTTTAAGGACGAAGTAGGGAGAATCTCATTCATGGTTTTAGAACTCGATAAAAAGATTAAAGATTTAGAACTAGAGTACGCTTTAAAAGTAGGTGAAAAAGCTGAGAAAAGGAAAGATTACATCAAAGCCATTAATTATTATAAACAAGGATTGCAAATTTTAAAGAACGTCCAAGACTTAAATGGACATGAGTCTCAAATTAAAAAGTTAGAAAAGAAGATTTCAAACCTCCAAAAACATTTATAAGTTAAATGCTTCATTAAATGCATTTAAATTCATTTCTAAAGCTTTCCCTGAGAAATTCTGTTGTATTGATCCCTCCATAATAGAGTGATTTAATGGTAGAAATTTGAGGATGTAGCCTAATATCACAATATTCATGGCTTTTAGGTTATTAGTATGTTTTAAGGCAATTTCCATAGCTGGAATAAAGTAAATATTGTCGGAATTTTCATATAGCATATTAAGTAGAGGATCTAAGGAAGGATATTCCTTATTAATATCATGTTTCTCATAGGTAGATATAATTAATTTAGTACTTTTGTCAAT
>CAYNEU010000048.1:0-2791 GCA_964396275.1 uncultured archaeon
GACTTGATGTAGCCGCTGCTATGGCAGGTGAATCTTTCCGCTTGAAAATGCCTAAAATCGTTAACATATATCTTATAGGAAAACTCCCAGATTTTGTTTCTGCTAAAGATGTGATATTAGAAGTTTTAAGAAGGATGGGTGTAAAAGGAGCTGTAAATAAGGTTCTAGAATATACAGGTCCAGGAATAAAGACATTAACGGTTCCTGAGAGGGGTACAATTACGAATATGGGAACTGAAACTGGAGCTACGACTTCAATCTTTCCTTCTGATGAGATTACCAAAGAATTTTTAGAAACTCAGGAAAGAGGAGATCAATGGATTCAATTAGAACCAGATGATGACGCTGTATATGATGAGACTATCGAAATAAATTTAAGTGAATTAGAACCACTCATTGCTGAACCCCATAGTCCTGGTAATGTTAAAACTGTTAAAGAGCTAGAAGGATTAAATGTTGACCAAGTTTGTATTGGTAGCTGTACTAATTCTTCATTGAGAGATTTAAAAATTGCGGCAAATATGTTAAAAGGGAAAAATATTGCGTTAAATACAGTCTTAACAATATCACCCGGCTCTCGACAAGTAGTAGAACATATGGTGGATTCAGGTGAAATGGGTTATTTAGTAAAATCAGGAGCAAGAATACTAGAAAATACTTGCGGTCCTTGTATAGGGATGGGATTAGCACCAAAAAGTAATGCTGTATCTTTAAGAACATTCAATAGGAATTTTCTTGGAAGATCAGGAACTAAGAGTGCAAATGTTTATTTAGTGAGTCCTGAAACTGCTGTTATGGCTGCAATTGAAGGGAAGATAACTGATCCAAGAAAATTTGGCACACTCCCAAAAATTACTATGCCTAAAAGATTTAGTATAAATGATAATATGATTATTCCACCATTACCTCCTAATGAAGCTAAAAGTGTTGAGATAGTGAGAGGACCTAACATTAAACCATTACCTGAATTTAATCCTTTACCGAATAAACTGGAAGGAGAAGTTCTTTTAAAGGTGGGAGATGATATCACAACTGACCATATAATGCCAGCAGGAGCTAAAATTCTGCCATTAAGAAGCAATATACCAGAGATTAGTAAATTTGTATTTGATGTACTTGATGAATCCTTTCATGATAGATCTCTTGAAAAAGGAGGTGGTTTTGTTGTTGGAGGAGATAATTACGGGCAGGGTTCAAGTCGCGAACATGCGGCAATTGCACCTAAATATCTTGGAGTTAAGGCAGTTATTGTAAAAAGCTTTGCACGTATTCACTTAGCAAACTTAATAAATTTTGGAATTGTTCCACTAACTTTTGTAAATAAAGAAGATTATAATAAAATTGAGCCAGGAGATCAATTTGAGATTGATTTAACTACAATTAAATCTGGTAAAGTTAAACTAAAAAACATAACAAAAAATCTTGATCTTGAATTAACTCATTCGCTTAGTGAACAAGATTTAGAGGAATTAATGGCAGGGGGAAAATTAACACTGATAAAACAAAAGCATATTTAATTAGAGATTTAAATATATTTTTTTTTGTGTTTTTTTATTAAACAAGTATAAATGAAGGGAACTCTTTCTGACTCTTAGCAAAGGTTGATCTTTTACTCATTATACTCTATCCGGGTAATCTACCTTCCTAAAAGGCCAATCTGTGCTGATCCAATCTCGTACAGTATTGAATAATACTTCATCCAGTCCTTTTTCGTATTCAGTCTGACGCACCCACATGACCACGACAGCATCTGAGCTAGTCGCTTCGGATGGGGTAATATAAACACAACCAAGAACTTTTGATTCATCCAGGGATACGACAGTATATGTAAATGCCTTACGGTCGAGAAATTCTTGTTGATGCCTTTCTAAGTCGGTTAGATTTTCCTCAATGGTGAAACCTAATCTTGGCCATGGACCGCCAAACATGGTATGGAGAAGCTCACGACTCTCGATAACTGCTTCATAATCCTTTTCAACATCATCTATAGACAGCATTCGAAGGCGAAAAAGGTCTGTCTCGAGCAGAAGGGGGATTTCGAAATCATCGGGTACAAATTGATCTTTGGATATTGATTTTTCCTTATTCCTCATCTTTAGAATGGATAGTGGATATATTATATAAGTAGTATTGATTTATATTTATAAAATTGAATCAAATTTTAATATTCTCATGTATGACAAAAAGTTCAAACAAGATCCGAAAAAGCGATTTTCGTCAAGGGTAGAGAATTATATCAAATATAGACCAAGTTATCCCCAAAAAGTAATTGAATTCTTAAAAGAAAGTAGAATCTTATCCAATAGATTAGTAATTGCGGATATTGGATCTGGAACGGGAATATTAAGTGAGTTATTTTTAAAGGAAGGTAATTTAGTCTATGGAATCGAACCGAATAGAGATATGAGACGGGCAGGAGAAAATTTATTAAAAGATTATTCAAATTTTATAAGTATTGATGGTTCAGCAGAATTTACTACATTACAACCCGATACAATTGATATAATAACAGCAGGTCAAGCATTTCATTGGTTCAATCTAGAAAAAACTAAATTAGAATTTCAGCGTATTCTTAAACCTAATGGTTGGGTTATATTAATTTGGAATCGTCGAAAAAAGCACACAAATGAGTTTTTAAAAGAGTATGAAAAATTTCTCTTGTGATTTGGAACAGATTATAAAGCTTTTGAGAATAGTAAACTTGATTTTGATAAATTTTTTGGAGGGATTTATTACAAACTAGAAAAATTTTAGAATTGTCAAATATTTGATTACGATGGTTTAGAGGGTC
>CAYNEU010000049.1:0-1637 GCA_964396275.1 uncultured archaeon
AAAATTAGAAGAAAATGGATTCTATTCTCCAGAGAGTAATTATAAAAAAGCTTAACCTATTATAAACTAAAAGAACTATACCTTAATTACAGGTTTTATTAAAATAAAATGCTTTTTTGCCCTAAATGTGGAACAAGGAATAAAACTACATATAATTACTGTCGTACATGCGGAACAAAAATTAAATATTCAATCGAAGATATTAAACCAAAAAAAAGGAAAAGACCTGAGTATAAGATAAATAACTTTATTACACTAAAACTTGAACAAGGCAATACAGTAATTTATGTTAAGAATGAGAAATTTCTCCAATGTAAGTATTTGTTAATTGAGATTCCAAAGGATAGAATTAAGGATTTTAATGATTTCATGTCAATCGATGATGTTAGCGAAAAACTTGATCATTCTTTAGAATATGACAGAAGATATAATAATTTAAGCCCTGAAGTCGAATTCTGGGGGCATTGTTCTAACCTACAAGCATGGTCTGAAAATTTTTATGATACTAGTTTGCTCCACAGTAATTTAGCTTTTCCACTTCTCAAAAAATTAACTGATGTGGGAGATCCTAGGGCAAGACGAGTTTTTAAAGATGAGATTGCTGAGAGACTCACGAATCTTTATACTAACGTTGCTCAGTATTTAATTCAAGAAAATTATCTTGAATATTTTAATAAAGAGGAACTTGGATTGTTGATGGAAATACTTTTCAAGCAGATAAAAAAGAGATTTATAAAGAAACAAAGTTCTAATCTTGAAGATACTGAAATTGAAGCATTATTAAGCATCATAAAAACTAATATAATAAATTCTAAGACATTTTTAATTAATCGTTTAAAACCAGTTGATATTATTAATAAGGAAACTCATATGGGTTTCTCCTGCGCAAAAGATAGGGTTATTGCTTTAGGTCTTAATCGATGTGGGTTGAGAGTATTACCTTCTTCGATAGGAAAGCTTGAGTCTTTAGAAGAGCTACATATGACTGAAAATAGACTAAAAGCTCTCCCTGAATCAATAGGAAATTTAAAAATTTTAAGGGTATTAAATTTGAGTGATAATCACTTAATTAAACTCCCAAACGAGATTGGACAACTAACTAATCTGAAAGAATTGCATTTAAATCACAATGTTCTTGAAATTTTACCTGAAACGATTTGCAAATTAAAAAATTTGGAAACTTTTTCAATATGGGGTAATCAACTAAGGAATCTGCCCAAATGCATGAATCAAATGGACTCATTAAGAGTATTAGGGCTAAGTTTTAATCAATTAGAAGAACTTCCCGATCTTATTTCTGGATTTAAAAATCTTGAAATTTTGGATTTGAGTAATAATACAATTAAAATTATACCCGAAAATATCTGCAATTTAAAATCTATAAAAGTTTTATGGTTAAATAATAATCCAGTAAATACAATCCCAGAAAAGTTGTTAGATCTTCAATCTCTCACAGATTTATATATTGTAAATACCCCAATAGCTATTAGAAAAGAAATCACAATAAATAATATTCTTAAAGGTTTGGAAGTTAAGGATATAAATATATGGAAATGAACTAATATATATATTACAATTTGTATTATTTTAGATTAAAAATAAAAAATAAAAAAAAAGATAAGATTCGATAACAATCG
>CAYNEU010000050.1:0-4311 GCA_964396275.1 uncultured archaeon
AAGAGAAATTGGTTTTTATTATCAAGCATGATGATATTCCGCATTAGGATATAGTCCATTCTAAATTTTACCTTCATCGAAACAATTTCAGATAGGTTTAGTTCCTCTGCCGCTTTATAAGCAGAATCACTCAATAGTGAACCCATAGCAGCTATCACGCGTTCATCGATCTTCTCCTCTTTTTGGGATGCTAAAACTAATCCTGTTGATGTTGCAAAAAGTGATGCTCGAAAATTACCATTTTCATTAAGTTCCTTAAGTACTAAATCAAGTCTACTTACCAAATCTACACACACTCTAAATTGATTAATATAATGCTATCTTAAATTGTATATAAAATAATATTATTATAACTTATTTATATCTAAAACTCATACTTAAAATTTCCTTGTATTATTAATATGAGTTAATTAATATTTAAAATTATTCAATGTGGATTTTAATTCATTAGTTAATATTTTGCAATAACCCTAAAATGATTAGCTAAATATTTAATCCTAATATAAGCAATTTAAACTTCAAAATATCCATCAGAGTTTACAGTTTAAGGTTGATAATAAAGGTTGATAAAATATCATTCTCATCAATATTTAATGTAATTACACTTGGTCTTGCTATAGGCTTCATAAAGCCGGGTCTTTCTATAGGAGCTTTAGGTAATGTTGGGGAACCCGGATTCAAAAGAAGCACATTGAAGTTTGTCCCTTTAATTAGGGGTTGATGGGTATGCCCAAAAATTAGAATTTGTATTTCATGCTTTTTAGCAAAAACTTCAAGATTATCTGGTAAAATATGGATTACTCCAATATTATAACGTCCTATAGAAAATTTAGTAAAAAGATCTAAATTCTCGATATTGTCAAAATTCCCTTTTACACATCTTGTTGGGGCAATCTCCTTTATCATATTTAAAAAAAAAATCTCACATATGTCTCCCGCATGGATTATCTCATCAACATCTTTAAACGCTAATTTAAATTGATTAATCAAAGCACTAACTTTATCTTTTTCATAATTAGCGGTAATATGTGTATCAGAGATAATACCCAACTTCAATATGTAACACCTCTCTATATCGCAATTATAAAACCCATTATAAAAATAATTATTGCAAGAATAATATCAAAAAATATACGAAAAACTACATCTCCCTTGGTTTTTTCAATCGATTGGTCTTGTTTAAAATATGTCCCTAACATTTTAAATCCTATTAATAGACTATCTTTAATTAATGGATAAAACCATACTAATAAACAAAACCCGATAATAAGTAAAGGATAATATACAAAAAGGGCTACTAGAGTAAAGCTACTTCCTTTTATAAAATTCCAAACTACATGTGCAGAGATTATATTATTTATAGTATGAGCCATTATAACGGGAAAGAGCCATTTTCGTCTTACTACTACTAAAGAAAGTATTATCCCAATTACAAAGGCTTGTAAAAACCAAATAAGTGAATACCAAATTGGAAATGACCTACTTATTGGATCGAGGAAATAGGCTAAATGTCCTAATCCCCAATAAAGTGCGGATATCATCACTGCAGAAAGACTAAAAAAATGTTCACTTCCTCTTTTTGTTAATAGACCTCTAGAAATACTTTCTTCAGCAAAAGCTACTGAAAACTGAATTATGATTACAGAAATCAAAAACACAAAATAACTATTAGATAACAAATATGTATTTGTTGCATTAAAGGCAAGGCTTATTGCTTGATATTCAATCATTCGAGGTATTAGTAGATAACCAAAAAAATCAATTGGTAAGAAAACTAGAAAGAAAATCAAGATCCCATATAGAATTTGATATTTATAGTTCTTTTTTGTCATTTTGAATAATTTTAAGTATCCCCTTGCTGGTGAAATATCTTCTTCAATGATTATATTTCTTTTTTGGGATTCGAATAACAAATTAGAAAGAGGAAATATTAGCGGTATTCCAATAAATACCAATATTGCTCGTATTGAATAGGAAAGTATACCATAAAGGGGAGATCCTTTATCTACTATTAAAGGAATTAAGAAAAGTGGTATAAGTAAAAATACGAATATTAAAATAAAAGCCCAAACAACTTCTTGATAAAAAAATCGAAATCTTTTTAGAGCTATTTCTTTCTTTCTATTTTTATCCAATCTTACCATTCATAATCACTTAAATTCTATGGATAAAAAATTATTGAATCTAGAAATTATAAGTTTTGTTATTTAACAATCTATAGATTTTATTCCTAATTCATCAGCAGTAGGAATACCGTTTCTAGCTCCTAATTCTTGGATACATTTTCCAGCTATAAAATTTCCTATCATTACGTCAGATTTGAGATCTTCAAACTTAAAACTAAGGGTTCTAATAAATCCATATATGAATCCTGCGGAAAATGCATCTCCTGCCCCTGTAGTATCAATAACTTGATTGATATGCATTGGTTTAACTAATTCAGATTTTTCAGAATTTAAAATTGTAGCTCCTTTTTTTCCTCTTGTTACTATGATTATTTTAATTCCTAATTTAAAGAGTGTTTTTGCTTTTTCTTCAATTATTCGTTCATTTAATTTACTAACACCTAAATCAAAAAGGCTTTGAAATTCCATTTTTGAAATTATCAAAATGTCAGTATTGAAAAATAGTTCTTTTATATTATCAAAACCTTGTTCAATTATTAACATTCCAGGATTAAATATAACTGGTATATTGTTATTCTTGGCAATTTTAGCCGCTTTTTTAAATGGGTCTAAATTTCTTAGACTACTCAAGAAAATTATTTTTGCTTTAACTAGATCCTCCGAATTTATATCGTCTATTGAAAGCAAATTCGCGGCTCCGCTATATGCGTAAATTCTTCGATCCCCTTTTTCATTTATCGCCACATATGCTGATCCTGTAATTTCTTCTTTCGAATATTTCATTAAAGTTGTATCCAGTGACACTTCCTTAAAATCCTTCATGATTTTATGTCCAAATTCATCATTATGCCCTAATTTACCTATAAATGCTGTATTTAATCCCAATTTTGAGCAAGCATAGGCAGTATTGGCAGCAGCCCCTCCGGATAATAATTGCAAATCTGAAACAAAAACTTCATCATCATCTAAAGGGTGTCTTTCAATTTTAGCGATCATATCAACAAGAGCTGCACCAATACAAATGACATCTAACTCCTTTAACATTTAGTTAAACTCCTAAATATAAGTAAAAGAACCAAACTCTGATTTAATTTCTAATACATTTTTACCTTGTTTTGGAGATTTCTCACAATATCCAATTATCTTGGAATCAATTTTATATTTTTTCGCGATATTAATTATTTCTGGTGCTAGATCTTTTTTACATAATAATTCCATTCTGTGGCCCATATTGAAAACACTGAACATCTCTTTCCATTGAGTTTCAGATGATCTTTTAATTAATTCAAATATTTTAGGAATTGTAAAAAAATTATTTTTAATATATTTTATATTTTTACCAAATTTTAGAATTTTAGTTTGTCCTCCACCAGTATTATGTATGATTCCATGAATTTCTTTCCTATATTCTTTTAAAATATCTTTCACAACTGGAGCATACGTTCTTGTTGGAGATAATAGGGCTTTACCAATATTTAAATTAAATTCATCAATCATATCTGTTAATTTATAATTACCGAAGAATACAAATTTCTCATCAGTGTTTTGATTATAACATTCGGGATATTTTTTATAATATTCATGCGTAAGAATACCATGTCTAGCTAATGTTAACCCATTACTTCCAATTCCACTATTGTATTCTTCTTCATAAGAAGCTCTTCCATAGCTAGCCAAACCTATGATAACATCATCACGTTTAATATTACTTGCATCAATAATATCTTCTCTTTTCATAGTTGTGAAAGCAGAAGCATCTACTGCTATTGTTTTGACTATATCCCCCATATCAGCAGTTTCACCACCACACATCTTAACATTTAAGCCCAGGGACCTCAATTTTTCACTATAATCGTAATATTCCTTAATAATAGTCTCGATGACGTTCGCTTTTATAAATTGACTATTCCTTCCAAGATTATTCGAAAAGAAAATATTACCTGTTGCTCCTACACATAAAAAATCATCAAGATTCATAACCATAGCATCCCTAACAATACCTCTAAAAACTGAAATATCCCCTGTTTCTCTGTAATACATATAAGCTAAACTTGCTTTTGTACCTGCTCCATCAGAATGAAAAATTGAGCAGTATTTTTCTCGATCATCTATGTCTTCTATGATTTTGCAGAATGCTCCTGGATATAAACCTTTATCTATTGATTTTAAAGCCTTATGAACATCT
>CAYNEU010000051.1:0-5141 GCA_964396275.1 uncultured archaeon
TGCAGTGCTTATTCCATCTGCAACAGTTGCACCAGATTCGAATAGATGATGAACCCATGGCACACGCCAAGAACTTACATTATCCTTTGAAGTCGATACTTCAGAGCATGATGTATTATTTACATAAATTATATTATTACCCGCAACTTGAGTTGCTGCTGTAGCCATTTGATTTAATACCATTCCTGCTCCACATCCAGGGCAGAGTCCATGCCCCGGGGATAAGTGTGTTTGCGGTTCTAATACTTTTCGGTTTATTCGATAAATATCAATTGGTTTATCTGCCCCAAATTGCTCTATTAAACCTTTTACTTTTTTATTTCTTTGTTCTGTAAAATATATTATTTCATCAATTTCCTTTTCCATGAATTTTGGTTTGAATAAATGCCTGAATCGTCCCATTGATTTCAAATATTCCACAAATTTCTCTTTATCTATATCTAATCCTCTATAATATGAGAATGTTGGCATTCCATCCCTTACACGAATAGTATATAGTGGCCAATATCCACAATCTGTTGCTAATTTCGATATTTTAACAGCATCTTCAGCAGCGTGTCTCCATCCTCTCATACAATCAGAGTAAGCTTGAATAAAAGATGAACCATTACTTTTTAAAGCTTCTACAATTTTTCCCATAAAATCATTTGGATAAGCAGGGTTTACAGTTGCTAAGAATAATGAATTTGAACCATAGAAAGCAAAAGGAGTAACTAAATCTTGCTTTACTCCGACTTTTCCGGGTATCTTCTCTCCTGCGGGACTCGTTGTCGTGGATGCATAAGGGGGTGTTCCTCCACTTTCTTGTATACCAGTATTCATAAATGCTTCATTATCATAATTGAAGAATAATACATTATTTTTTCCATCTCTTGCTAATAAATCCTCTAATTTTATTATATTCCTTTCAGTTTGCGACATTTTATCTATCTACCCCCAAAATTTTTTCTTTTGATTCTCTTACACCTAGATAAGAATAAAGTACTCCTTTCATATCAGTCACAGATTCCATTTTCTTTTTTGCGACAGTAAACTCATCTCTTGTAACATCTCGACCCCCTAAGCCTACAATAAAACTTCTAAATATTGTTCCAAGGGGATATAGAGCTGAAGCGATTGTCATTGAAAATGGAGGTAAAAGTCCGTTTAATGAATCTGATTTTTCAAATATAATAAGTTTCTCGATATTGTGGTCCTGTACTATTTTTTGTAATTCTTCATAAGGAAATGGTCTATAAGCACGTATTTTTATCAAACCAACATCTTTATTTTTTGTCATCCAGCTTATTATGTTCCCACATATAGATCCCATTGTAAGAAATGCAGTTTTTGACGAATTATCAAGATTGAAAGTTTCAATTAAATCATATTCACGTCCAGTGGCGCTCGCAAAATCTTTAAAACATTTTTTCATTATTCCTAATACTGGTTTTTTATCTTCCTCCAATCTCATTCTACCTTCCATGAAATAATCAGGAGTTACGATTCCACCCCAAGTACCTGGTTTTTCGGGCGTTATACGATGTCTTGGCTTTTTTGGAGTCAAGTTTCTAACGATTTCATCCGGGATGAGAGTAAGATTCTGTACTGAATGAGAAATAATAAAACCATCATGTACAAACATCGTAGGAAAAAGAGAATCTTCTGAAATCATAACTGATATGATTGCAGCATCATAAGTTTCTTGCACGTTTTCAGATACGATACAATTCCACCCTAATTCTGAATTAGTCTGTACAAATTCCCAACTATTCCAAATTGACAAGTTGGGAGAATTAAACGCTCTCGCTGAAATCATCATAGTTAAAGGTACTCGCCATCCTACAGCCATAGGTAATGCTTCAGTCATCAATAAATAACCCTGAGACGCTGTAGCAGTGAAAGTTCTAGCTCCAGCTGCACAAGCTGCTGTTGAATAGCTTATTGCTGCTAATTCTGATTCAACATTTATAAATGCTGCTTTCAGTCTTCCATGATTAACTACATCAGATAATCCTTCGACTGATTGAGTTTGAGGTGTTATTGGAAATGCACAAATAACATCTGGATCTGTTTGTGTTACTCCACCTGCCACAGCATAATTCCCTATCATTGTAGTTTTGATAGGCTCTTTAATTTCCTTGAAAAAGATACGCATTGGTTCTACACTCATTGAACTATTCACCTCCACCTTCTTCTGGTACCGCACAAGATGCGGGACCTTGTTTTAATTTCTTACTTATAGCTTCTACAGGACATATATTTATACAATTCTGACATGATTTACAATGAAAACTATCTATTCCTGCCATGTGCCATAATCCATCATCTCCCTTCTCTCGAATTATCGCGAAATCTGGGCAAATATACCAACATTGAGCGCAATCAGTACATTTTTCTTTATCCCATATGATGTCCCATTCACCCCACGTTCCCGTCATTACCTGAGAACTTCCATATGGAATGATTTTTTCGTCACAATACCATACTCCTGCCTTATCCATTTCTTTATATCCAGGTAATCCAGGTTTTACTTGTTGCCAGGGTACTTTTGTATCTAAAGAAAAATCTATATCAATTCCAAGATCATACAAACAAGTTTCTTCAATCGCTTGTTTTATAGCTTGGATATTTTTCCCCGCAATTTCTCCTTTAAATCTTCTCATAATGGCATCAGATATTTCATCCAATGTAAAGAGATGGGATACTCGAATTAAAGCACCTAAAATAATAGTATTTGTTATATTTCTACCAAAAGTCTCTAATGCGATTCTCGTTGCATCAATTGTTGCCACATTTATATCTTTTCTTCCAACAATTTCTTGTAAGGAGACTTGATCCATAACAGTATTCACAATTAACCAACCTCCTTTAGGCATTCCAGCGGTTACATTAATCTCTCCTAAAAGAGATGGATCTAACACAGAAACAAAATGAGGTCCATAAACTTGTTCATTGTTTCGCACTAAATCTTCATTTGCAGAGAGTCTAACATAGCTTTCCGTTGGAGAACCCATTCTTTCCGCACCAAAAAGAGGTTGACAGACACCGTAACCATAAAAAGCTTCTACACATAAATTAGAAGCTGTAACTCCACCTTGTCCTCCTCTAGCATGAAATCTAAGATTAATTACATCATTTTTTAAAACTTCTTTAACTTGTTCTGGAGTTAACATTTTGAGCAAATTTTTAATTGTTTTCTAAATAATCAATTTCGATAAAATAAATCTTAGGATAAAATTTAAATTATGTATAATGTTTCTTAAAACTTTCCTAGATCTTGTTTATAAAAAATATCACATATAATTAGGGAAAAGGGTTCTTAATTATATTCGTTTTCTAGCTTTTTTACAACATCTATACATAAAAGGAGGATGTTTTTTAATCCTTCTTTTGAAATTAAATTCATAGTATCTTTCTTAGTATGCACAAATTTTAACCCCGGTTGAGAACCAAGCCAGCACGCTTCAAAACCTTCGTGAACAATAGGCATATAATCTGACCAAGCGCCTGTAGGGGCATAGATTTCTTTTAATTTGATATTTAGTTCTTCACTACATTCCAAAAATAACTTATTTAATTTTTTAGAAGATACTTTTCGTGGAATTCCATATGAACTTATTAATCTAATTAGTTCATGTCCTCCTATTAAATCGAAGTTAATAAAATAAGTCGATTTTTTATCAAATTGATCTTTATTTTTTTGAATAAAATTAATTGCTCCTCCTAAATTTAACTCTTCTGAACTAGTAGATAAAAATAGTAAGTCAATGTTATTAATTGGATTTACCTTATAGTATCTTGCTAGTTCTATTAATGTTCCCACTGCAGCTGCATTATCAAATGCTCCAGGAGAGTTATTACCAGTTTTATTAAAATAATTAATTCCCCCAATTATGGCAATAACTATAGAGATATCCAATAAGATATTATTCAAAATTGGCATATTCAAGTTAATAAAGATTTTAAGAAGGCTTAAAATAAAATAGATAAGCATTAGAATTATAGAACCAAAGACAGATAAAAGAAATATAACAACTCGAGTTGATGTAGGAAATGATTGCGATTTAGAATCCCAGTGCCCCATAAAAATAAGGTTAGCTTTAGAGTTCTTACTTTTCAACTTAGTATAAATATTTTCTGTCTCATAATTATAAATCTCATGTTTACTTAATTTAATATTATTAGTTCTCCCAAGTGCTTTACCTGAGATAAAAATATCAAGCACAAACAATCCTAATGTTAAAAAAGGATTTATATATATTGATAAAGCCAATAATATCAAAGCAGAGCCAGTAATTAAAAAGATGAATCTTATGAAAATCCAATTATAAAAGGATGTCTTAAATGTTTCTCGAAAAATTGGATCATATCCCACTTCTTTAAATTCATTTACTACAATCTCGATTGCTTTTTTCTCTCCCTCTGATCCTATTAATCTAGGGAAAGCAAGTCTTTCTGTTATCCGATATACATTATCTACATTAAATTTTGTATCAGTGCTGTTTTTATCTATTATTTTAGTATCTAATCCATCTGCTTTCATTTTTGACTCATAAATCATATCTTTTTTTTATTTATAAAATATTTAAACCACTCGATTGGAAGGGTTTTTTTCACTTTTTCTAAAAATTCTTTACTACTTAACACACCTAAATCTGAAATAACTCCAGAAATATATTTTACGGGAGTAATATCAAAATAGTAATTATGGACTTCTAAAAAATTATTCGTTATCTCCCTATTGTAAACTTCTTTTATTGGTTTTTCTGCTATCAAGATACTATACCCATAATGGCTTTTTAAATTGTATTTATATAAATCGCATACTACATAAACATTTATTTTTTTAGTATTCGCTAATACCACTAGGGGAAATGTTCCAATTTTATTGACAATAGAACCATCTATTAAAATACTATCCGCACCTACTAAAACCAAGTCAATTTCATCAATAAAAGTACCCATAGCAGCATCTACAATTAAATGAGTTTTAAAATGTGGAGATAAATTTTCAGCAACTCTCTGTCCTTCAAGGAGAGGTCTTGATTCTAACACATAAATTTCAAAGTTAAATGCTTTGTTTTTTAATAACAAATTAATTATTGTTGAGCTATATGATATCAACATTATTTTCAGTGGACTTCTCTTGTTTTCTTCCA
>CAYNEU010000052.1:0-1701 GCA_964396275.1 uncultured archaeon
AATAAACATTATGAAGTGAAAGAATTACTGAATTTAAATCATTTATTTCAAACAGCTCAAACAGGAGCCTTAAGTGAATATGCTAATATCGAAGAGACAATTTCACCTGTCGCATTAAAAGTGATAGGAGATTGGATTTGAGAGCAAACTATGAATATAAAATTCAATTTTTCGGATTAAATCTCTTTAAGAACTTCATTAAATAGAGATTTTTTTAATCGATCTTCTAAATATTTTATTTCACTGGATTTTAAATCAAGACTATTAGTTAAAGCTGCTTTTTCAGCTTCAATTTCATATGTTATGATAATCTCTTCTTGAAGTTCATATCCTTTTAATGCTTGTTCATATGCACTAAGGGGATCCATTCCTTTATCAATTTCTTTTTGTATTTTTCTCAGCAATTTTTCTTGGAGTATTTCGATTGTAGATTTTTTTATATCCTCTTCATTTTTTCTATTTAATTTGGAGATCATCCATCACCTTATGTCTACAATAAAAAATTTAAGAATGATATTTAAAAGCTATTATAATAATTCATAATTTTTATACAAAAAGATAATGATTAATTAAGCAATTTAAATAATTTAAAAACATTAAAATGAGGTTTGACTTTTAACTATATTCAGTAAAAATCTTTAAAATTTTTTGAAAATCTTTTTGAAGTTGAACTTGTTTTGTACTCTGAACTTTTTTAGAGATATTCATAAAAATTTTCCTTATTTTTAAAGATTCCAGATAATTAATTTCTCTTGTAATGAAAGCTATCATATAATCCTGTTCCCCTCCCCTCATTTTTTCGTCTTTATATGAATCAAAATAGATATATCCCTTTCGTTTAATATTTTCTATATCTACTAGTATTCCTTGTGCATGATTCATTTTATCATGACCATAAATTGAGACAGATGCTTGGAACAATTGTCTTCCAATATCTTCCAAGGAATATGATAACTGTTCCCTTAATGAAATAAAACTGGTTAATTTTGGTCCAATTTTATCATCCCATAACATAATTAATAGAACAGCACATTTGGTCTTCCTTTCATATGGGGGTTCTATCTCATCTTCAATCTCTTCAATTAATTCTTCTATTCTTTTATTAATTGAATCTATCTTTTCTTTTCTTCGTATTTTTCCATTAATTATAGCTAATAAATCCTCCTCTTCAAAAGGTTTAGTAACATAATCATCAACACCTAATATTTTTCCAAATCGTACATCCTCGGTTGAGGATTTTGCTGTTAAGAAGATAAATGGGATTCTACTTAATTTGGGAGTAGATGATACCTTTACAAAGAAATCATACCCGTCTATAACAGGCATCATTATATCACTTATTATGAGATTTGGAATTTTGTCAAGGTTAGACAATTTATTTAAAGCATCTTGTCCGTTGGATGATGTAATAACTTCAAAATTATTTTGTTCTAAAGCAATTCTAATGTTTAGTAAAATATCATCATTATCATCAACAACTAAAATCAATGGTTTCATAATCTTTTAATACTAAAGCTATTGTAGAAATCTATATTATTTTGGGATTAATATATAATAATTAAAAAAAAATTTAGAATTTTATGATTTTTAAAAATTCATTTTAGGGAAAAAAACTGAAATAGTTGTACTTTTTCCAAATTCACTGTCAACATAGATATTACCACCATGAAGTTTTATTAACTCTTCTGCTATTGAAAGACC
>CAYNEU010000053.1:0-5683 GCA_964396275.1 uncultured archaeon
TGTATAGGAGAAGCGGAGATTTCTTTTCTGGAATTGGTTAAAATACTAACGGCTCAGATTTCAGATAATAAACACTTAAGCAACTATGAAACTCAATTACAATCCGTTAAAGGGCTTGTGTTCATTAATTCAAAAGGAAACCTTATAGTCACTGAATCCGCTGATACAATAACCTTGAACGATTTGCCTTTACCAGCTCGTTATAAATTATCTCAAGAAAATTATTATTACTCTGTAGCAAATGTAATTGTTAATAGAGGTTGCCCAAATCAGTGTTCATTTTGTTCGAGACAAAATTTATTCAAGAAGACTCGAATAAGAAGTATCGAATCAATTTTAGACGAAATAAGAGATATCCAATCATTACAAACATATTCCCAAATCAATTTTTATGATAATATCAACATTAATCGAAATTTTTTTAGAGATTTTTGCAGAATGTTCATTAAAAATAAGATTACAATCCCTTGGGGATGTGAACTCCGCGTAGATACGATAACTTCTGAAGAAGCAGGTTTGTTAAAAAAAGCAGGATGTCAATTAGTGGCAACTGGTATTGAATCTGCGAATGAAACCGTTCTTAAAAGAAATTTCAAATTTCAAGATCCCGAGCAAGTGAGAACTGGAATTATAAATCTAAAGAAATATGGAATTGCAATTCAAGCATACTTTGTGCTAGGCTTACCGAGTGAAACAGAACAAAGCTTTTATCAAACTGTTGAATACATAAAATCTTTACTATTAGATAAGAACGATGAATTAAACTACTTTATAGCAACTCCTTATCCCGGTTCTCGCTTATGGGATGAAAAAGAACGATTTGAAATTAAAATATTCGAGAATAATTTTACCAAATATGATTGTGAACACCTTATTTTCGAAACAAAAGAATTAAAGAAAGATAAATTAGAAAAACTATTTATTTCAGCAAAAAAAATTGAAAAAAAATCTACTTAAATATATAAGCAGTAATTTAAAATGGTGATTGTCAATTCCTAGTGATTTTACGCAAAGAATTATTAATATAATTAAAAAGATTCCGGAGGGTAAAGTTCTCACTTATGGATTTATTGCCAAATTAGCAGGAAATCCAGGAGCTGCTAGACAAGTTTCATGGATTTTACATTCATCCTCAAAAAAATATAATCTACCTTGGCATCGAGTTATCAGTTCAAAAGGAAAAATTTCTTTAAAAGCAGTTGAAGATTGTGAATATCAAAAAAATCTACTAGAACAAGAAGGGATAAAGTTTTCAGATGGATTTAAATTAGATCTTAAAGAATACTTGTGGAAAATTAACTCTATTGAAGGTCTATAAAAGTTTTGTATTATAATTAAAGGTTTCGAGTTCTGTGAGGTAAACAGCTTGGAAAGGTACGAAAAAATATTGAAAATGCGACATCTTCCTTTCCTTCACGAATAAGATCCCTAATCATTTCTAATCCCTCTTTCTGTTCAATCAAAACACTATTAGGAGTGTTTATTTGATTATTACTTTTAATTTCTGATTGAAACGATTCAATTACTCTGTTTCCATCCTCATTCTTAAAATTTTTAAAATCCTTTTTACATAGCTCTAAAACTTTCTCGCTAACAGATTTTTTAGGAAATTTTTCTTTAGCAATCGTATATGACATTTATTTATTACCCTTTATTGCTTGAGTTACTATTTTTTTATTTTGATATAAATGTCAATTTAGATATATAAATTTGCTAGGTATAAATGTTTTGAAAGTATCATAAATAATAATAAGTCTCAAATTAATCAAGAATTTCAGTGGATTTTAGTGCAATATAAATGAATGAAAAAAACTATTTATCTGAATTGTTAGATAAAGCTCAGATTGAAAAAAAATCGTATAACTGGACTGAAGCAGCAAGGTTATTCGAAGAAGCAGGTAAATTATTTTTAAATAAGAAAAAACTGGATGAAGCTGCTAATGCTTTTAAACAATCTGGACGAATTTATGTTTTAACATCAGAAACTGTAAATACTAAAAGTGAATTTGTAGAAAGCTTAAAACAAGCAATTGAAACTTATAATAAAAGTAAAGATCTTTTTAGACAAGTTAAAAATAAAGCAGAAGAGTTAGAATGTGAAGCAGAAGCTTTATTTGCTAATGGATTTATTGCGAGCTCTGTCAGTGATGCAAAGAAATTATATAGTAATTCCTGTGAACTTTTTGTTGAAGCTAGTAGTTTATTTTCCACCAAAGGCGATGATCAAGAGAATGTGGCTAGATGTTTATCAAGAGCAGCATTTAGTTTTGTTTTTCTTCAACCTTTCGCAGAAAATAAACTAGAGGTTGATCAATATTTTCAAAAAGGGATAAGTTTAGCATCTAAAGCTTTGAAAAAATCATTAAATGTTGGAAATCTTCGTATTTTTTGCGAAAGCATTTTTTCTGAACTATTAATAAACTTGACTAAAGTTTTTTTGAAAGATTTTAAGAAGGAACCATCCTTTAAAGAATATCTTAAAAATAAAATTTTGAAACTTGATGAGTATTTAAAACTTTTTTACAATTGTGATGATAATCGAGCTCTTGCA
Source organism: uncultured archaeon (assembly GCA_964396275.1). Classification (GTDB taxonomy): domain Archaea; phylum Asgardarchaeota; class Lokiarchaeia; order Sigyniarchaeales; family SOKP01; genus Loki-b32. The sequence continues at coordinate 2,552 of CAYNEU010000053.1, forward strand.
TTTATATATTGTATTGCAGGTAATCTTTATTGTCTTTACGCAACACATTATATTAAAGATGAAAAAGAATTTGATGAGTATACAGATAAAGGTTTAAAATTACTGGAAAAATCATTAATTTTTGCTCGAAAGGTTAATTATAAATTCCTAATCATTTTTGCTTTATTTTATATAGACTGGTGGGCTCTTTTTGCCCGTAGATTCAAATATGTCCAAAATCGAATCTTTAAAGATGTTAAAGAAATAGAAAACTTAGGAAAGATCTATATTGAATCATATAATGTGATACTATTTTATGCAGAATTTTTACCTGTTTTCTATTATGCTAATATGGCTTTAAGAAGTTTTTTTACTATTCGACAAAGAAAAACTTATGCTAAAAAGGCAATTGAATTTGCTAAAAATGCTCTGAAAGCAGCATCATATTTGTTTTATACTGCTTGGCCATATCAAATGTTAACATACTCTTATTCACAATTAACATCACTTGCTACCTTGAAAGAGGAAAGAGATGAATATGCTGAAAAAATGACTAGTTATGCTCAGAAAGCCCATGATTCGGCAGAGAAATACGAGGGTGGTATAATACGAGCAGCTGGTTTTTCATCGCTCTATAGAGCATATAAAACTCGTGCAGAACTCTCCGAAGATGAGGCACATAAAATTGAAATGTTATCTGCTGCTGCAGATGCTTCTAAAAGATATTTAGAGCATACACCTGAACAAATGAGGGGAATTTTGATTGGTCAAATACGTTTAGCGCTCTTATACGAAGAAATTAATATTATAACTGAAGAAAGTGATATATTATTGCAAGCAGAGGAGGTCTACAAAAATGTACTTAAAGATAGTCTAAATAGCGGATATTACTCTTATGCAGCGGCGGCATATGAATATCTTGCCCGTATAGAGGATAGACTAGGCAATTATAGTATTTCAGCAGAGCAATATGGACAAGTTCAAGAATGTTATTCAAAATCAGTTATTGGAGTACAATACAAATTATTAAAAGAAAGAATTAAAGAAAAAATCTCATATGCAAATGCTTGGAACCTAATTGAGTTAGCTAAATTAAATAATAAACAAGAAAATCATTTACAAGCTAAAGAAAACTATGCAAGAGCATGTGAAATCCTGAAACAATTGCCTAGTAATAATTATGAAGCTTCATATTATTTCGCGTGGATATTTTTGGAGGAAGCGGAATATCTTAGTAAGCAAGAAAGACATAATGATGCAATAGAACAATTTAGATCTAGTAGCAAATATTTTAATGAGGCTTCGAATGTATTAGAAGAAGTTTTAAGACAATCTAAAGATAAATTAGAAAATGAAAGAATTAAAAAGCTTAAAGACGTAGCTATAGTCAGAATCAATTATTGTAATGCCAGATTAAATGTTGAAAAAGCAAGGATTTTAGGAAAGAAGGGAGAACACATTATAGCTGCTGAGAATTTTTCTTGTGCCGCATCCCAATTTAAAGAAATTTGTACTAAATTTAAACTCGAACGAGAACGAAGGGAATTAGAAGCAGTTTATCATCTTTGTAGAGCATGGGAAAGTATGGAATTAGCTGAAAAAAATGAAGACTCCCATAAATTCGCAGAAGCAGCTCATTTATTTGAAAAGGCAAGCAACTTTTTTAGTGATAATAAGTTAAAGATATTATCTTCAAGTAATTCTGCTTTTTGCGAAGCCCTTGAGCTTGGCTGTAGATTTGATGAATCAACGAAAACTTCGATAAAATCCGAGTTATATCCGAGAATTAAAGTAATGCTTAGAAAAGCAGCATCTTCTTATAAGAAAGGAGGCTTTATTAATGAAGCTGACTGGGCTTTAGCAACTTCAACTTACTTTGATGCAGCTTGGCATATAATACAAGCAGATGAAGAAATGAATCTGGAAAAGAAAAAGAGTTTACTTAAAATTGGCTCAGAAATTCTTAAGTCTGCGGCAAACCTTTTTGGAAAGTCAGGTTATAAAAATAAAGAAAAGGAAATATTAGATAAATTAGAAATGGTCCAAAAAGAAGAAAGAATTATCGTATCTGCTTTAAACACAATTAGTGAACCTTCCATAACAAAAAGCACTGTAGGTATTATTGCTCCGGCATGTCCCCTTGAATCTAGCCAATCACCAAGAATTAGTGAACTACGTGAATTTGGTGATGAGATTGCAAAAGCTGAAATAAAAGAGGTGTCTAAAGAAAAATACAAATTAATCTATAAAGATTTTCTAAAAGATCATCCTGAAATTCAGCGTCAAGAATTCAGAGTTGGCATCGCTCAAATAGGAATATCAAAAACGGGTGATTTATTAGGAGAATTTTATACAGAAAATAATGGTCTTTTAAATCTTCGAAAAGATAAAGTCGATATTATAAGTAAAAAAGTTAAAGAGATGATAAAAAATGCCCATGACAATGAAGTTAACGTTTTAGCCTTTCCAGAAATGGCGATCGATTTAAATTATGACAAACTACTTGAAGATATTTCAAATCTTGCAAAGAACTACCATATGTATATTATTCCAGGCTCCTATCACGACCCTGAAACGAGAAGAAATCTCAGTTTAGTAATAAGTCCTGATGGTATCTTATGGGAACAGGAGAAGAATATTCCCGCTATGATAAATTTCAAGGGTACGAGATTCAAAGAAGGCATAGAATCTGGGAGATTACCAAGAAAAATTACAATTTGTAATACGGAATATGGAAGGATTGCTATTGCTATATGCCGAGATTTTCTCGATATGGATTTAAGAGTAGAATTAAAGAATTTTGAACCTCCAATAGATCTCATTTTTAATCCAGCCTTCACACCTGTTACTGCAGATTTTAAAGCAGCACACTTCGACGCTCGACGCTCGATTTATGCTTATTGTTTCTTTGCTAATATTGGAGAATATGGTAATTCACTAATATACACTCCAGAAAAAGAAAGGACCGAAAGAACTGTATCGCCTAAGGAAGAAGGTCTAATTTTTAAGGACATTAACCTATTTAAATTGCGCTCTGAACGTAAAAAATGGCAAAAAATACATGAGAAAGAAACGCAGTTTATACAAAGCACAAGATAATTCATACTTTTATGATTTTCAATCAAGGATAATTTTATTAATAGAGTATTAACT
>CAYNEU010000054.1:0-6698 GCA_964396275.1 uncultured archaeon
TTTTTGCATCAAAACGATGCTGTAATATGTCTTCAAATAAACTTAAAAATTCAGTTTTACATCTTTCCAATTCTTTTTTTATATTTTCAAATTTATCAGTTAAACTTGTTACAAATAAAAAAATAAGATTAGTTTCTTTATCTGTGATATAAGATATTCTAAATTTATAATAATCGTGAAAATCTATCTTGGATTCAGTTTTAAGCAAAGCTTCATTAATAATATCTTCAACTAGAAGATTTAATACTTCTTGTTTTAGGGCTTTTCCAAAATGTCTATAATATAAAAGTTCATTGCTTCTGTACACAAATACCTGTCTTAAAATAATCGTTCACCAAGATTTTTAAAATTATACTTATTACAACTTAACTTGAAATGTGTTTAACTAAATCCTTTATAATTGAATATTTATCTTTTCTAATTTTTTCGCCTTCTAAGGTTTCTTCAATTTTTGAGATTTCTTTTGAAAAATCAAACACAGAAAAACTTTTTACTTCGTCTTCTGTTGTTATATTTACACTCAACTTCTTTAAAAAAACACTAATACTTGGCATAAACTTTGCTAAATTTACATCTAAATCTAATTTTGAGATAAGTATTAATTCTTTGCTAAATGTAAACAGATAATTGTACTTTTCTGATTCTAACGCGAAGGAGTTTATCTTATTTAAACTTAATGAATCCGCGATTTCTTTAGAATTGGAAATCAAGGATAATATCCCATGTGGAATAACTTTTCCTTTTGCAAATTCCTTAATTAACGATCCCAATATAATCCCATACTTATTTGCTATAGCACATTCAGAATTTAAGTCAGCCTTTAATTGAGAGATTATTTCCTCGTAGTTAACTTGACTCATATTTAAGGGATAATGTTTTTACATAAATAATGAAAAACTATTTATTTATATTTGTTTAGTTATTAGACACTTTATATTACTAAAATTGTAACAATTTTGCCCTTTAATTTGATTTGAAAACTTACAAAACGCGTTTTTTGGAAAAAGAATCTGATATTACAATTATATCTGAATCAAAGAAGGCGATTATACGTGCGAAGAAGAGTTTCTATTTCCATCGAAAAAACTTAGAGGAATATGTGCTAAAAGATAAACGGTTTCTGAATTCTTTTTCTCCAGTTAAGATAAATACAAATTTTAAAATCATTAAAATCATGGCTGAAGTAGCAGAGATATGTGATGTAGGACCTATGGCTGCTGTAGCTGGAGCGTTGGCAGATTTAATGCTTAAGATAATGAAATCTAATGATTCTGATTATATACCTTCCAAAATTGCTTTAGTTGAAAATGGGGGAGAAATTGCAATCGATTCCAAAGAGCCAATAAAAATCGCATTATATGCAGGCGAAAATGAATTGAATCTTAATTTAGGTTTTTTAGTAAAGGAACACGATTGTCCTTTAGGGATTGGAACAAGTTCTGCAACAGTTGGTCATGCAATTAGCTTAGGACAAGCCGATGCGGTTACAATCTTTGCAAAAAATGCTGCTTTAGCAGACGCAGCAGCAACAAAAATATGCAATTTAGTTAAGGGAATAGATATTGAGAAATCCATAAAAAAGGGCTTAGATGCTGTAGATGATATTGATGGGATCATAGGTGCATTTATATCGAGAGAAAATAAAGTTGGTCGGACAGGAAAACTCCCTCAACTAGTAAAAATTGAAGGAGATAAACAAAAAATCTTGAATGAAAAGCAGGACATTGAATTTCCAGGTGACTACGAGATATTTAAATAACCCAATATAGAGGAACTTCTATACCATCTTCAGTTTTTGATGAACATATTTTATTTAAATAATTTAGAGTATAATATTCTTCTGTTTCCTCGGATGTTAAACGACCAAATAATTCAAAACCTCTATCTATTATATAATCGTTTTCAAAAATTATGTAAACATCAGAATTATATTTTTCTTTAAATTCTCTCAAAAGATTTATCCCGCTTTCATTTATATGATTTTTAGGTGGAAATAAATCAATTTCAGTGGCTAATATATAGATACTCCCATTGTATAGAAGAGCTTCATCCTTATCATAAAAAGGATAATCATAGTAATCAATTACATACCTCCACCCAAATTCAGAAAAAATAATATTTTCATTAGAAGTATTATTTGAATACCATTGGAGAGTGTTTACCTCTCTATTCTTCATATTGAAGATCTCAATACTTACAAATTCATTAAAGTAAGTTGTAAATAGTGAAAATATAATAATTAGTAAAATAACTAATTTAATACGTAAAAATTGCATTGAATTTAACTTTATAAGCTTGTAAATATATGAGATAAATCCAATAACAATTATAGGTGGGATAAGATATAATATTCTTTCCCAAACCATTATTTTGATTAAGAATATGTTAAGTATAAAACCTGCTGCTAATAATATAACAAAAAATGCCCCCCAAATAAATAAAACTTTACCTTTAGGCTTTTTTTGAAATATAATTAAACCCCAGAATGCAAAAGCACTGAATAATATGATTTCAGAGATGTTTAAAATATTTATGGTTTCAAAATCAAGCCAGATAATATTTACTATTAGCATAACAATTGTTAGTAAAATTATTATACTAAAAATAAGCGGAATTATTACTTTATCTTCAATTCTCTTATAAATTGGGTTTGTTTTCCCCATTATTGTTGATTTATATCTTCCTTTTGTAAAATTAATAGATTTTTGTATCTTCCAAAAAACGAAAGCTCCTGCTACGATTCCTGCTATGCCAATTGCTATAAGAAAATACCAAGAAAGGTTAATTGGAACAAATTGGCCAACATAATCATTACCAATGCCTAAATAATTCAAGATTAATAAAAATCCAAATAACCCAATAACTAAAAAGAGGTCTATTCCTCGTGTACGATCTTTTAAAAAATATATTAAGTATAACCAAATAAACGAAAATAAGAAAATTGTGGCAGTAATAACATGAGTAAGCAACGCACTTATAAAAATTAATACAACTAAAGTGTAAGTAAAATAAATATCTTTGAAGATGATTTTCTTCTCTGGACGCTCTAATTGAATTAAATTCTGTATTCTTATATATAAAAGGAAAAATGCCATTAAACACATGATTAAGGTTAAACCAGAAGGCCAATACTGAATCATCATGATAGAAAATCCTAATGAAGAGAATTCTAAGATAAAAACGCTAAATAACGCTAAATTTTGATTTTTAAAAATCCTCAGAGAGATATTATAAAATATTAAACTTGATAAGAAAATTGTATAAAATAAAAAATATCGTGGAATAAGGATGTGATCTATACCAGAAAAAAACGTTATAACCGCTTCAATTATGTTTAAACCCATCCCCCCTGCGTAATTTTCAAGGGGTAGAAAATTCAATACTGTAATTATTTTGCTATTGAAAATGTGTTTCCATGGATCTGTACCTGCAAAATAACTCACCCTTACAACATTTAAAATACATATGAGAAATAAAAAAATGATGAGTAATAACACACTCAAGGGAATTCGATTTTTAAGGTATTTATATAGTGAAAACTCTCTAACATTTTTATTGTATTCATCGAAAGATTTTTCAGGTTTAAAAAATCCTATTAGCCCTGCTTTAAATTCACGGTATATCGTATACAAAATAATTAATAAATAACAGGTTATTAATACAATAAAGAAAAAAATACCTGTAATGGGAATTCCAAGGAAATTACCAATATATCCTGAAAGAATATAAAAAACTGAATTTACTACTATAGTTAAACTAAGTTTTTCTAAAAAATTCATTTCCTTATTTTTTAGTATTATATAAAAAATCGGATATGAGGGTAAAAATAATAGAAAAAATATGGTACTAAACAAGAGAATGGGTTGAAATAATACAAAGGAAAACCCTAATAAATTAAGAAAAACACACAATATAGAAAATACAGATAGCAGAAAGAAGAGTAAACTAATTCTCTCTTTTAAATAAAAAAGAACTCTATAAATTTCAATTTTAATATCTTTCATAGCTTAAACGGTTTAAATATCTATATAATTACTCTAAATTTTCAAGCTGCCAATCATAAGTCCTTGTTAAACCATCATCTATATTGACGTTAGGCTTAAATTGTAGCATTTTTTGTGCTTTTTCTATTTTGGAATGTGTAACTTGTACATCTCCTTTTTGTTTTTCTAGATACTGAACATCTTTAGGTTTCTCTGCTATTTTATATATTTTATCAACTAAAGTGTTTATAGTAACTGGATTCGAGCAGCCCAAGTTGAATATCTCACCAGAAGATTGATTACTTTCTGCTGCTAAAATTAACCCGTCAATAATATCTGAGATAAATGTAAAATCTCTAATCTGTTCTCCATCACCAAATATTTTTATCGGTTTGTTGTGTAAAACATTATTAATGAATATCCTAATTGCCATATCAGGCCTACCTCTTGGTCCATATACGGTATAAAACCTAAGAGAAGTTACTGGCAATTCAGACTCTCGAAAATAATAATCTGCGTAATTTTCACAGGATAATTTCGAAACTGCATACGGAGAAATTGGATTTTTTGGATGATTTTCATCAACAGGAGTATAAAGTGGATTTCCATATATAGAGGAGGATGATGCAAAAACTACCTTTTTTACATTCTTTTTTAGCGCATTTTCAAAGATATTCACTGTACTGATAATATTATTATTTGTAACCTCTGCTGCATTCTTAATAGAATAACGAACTCCCGGTATGGCTGCTAAATGAAAAATAATATCGATGTCATAATCCAAATTTGTGAGAATTGAATTATCTACTAAATTTCCTCTTATTAATCCATAATCTTTATTAATTTCATAATTTTTTGTGATTTCTGAAACAATTTTCTCATTTTCAGAATATGGGCTGCTAAAATTGTCTAAAATTAATGCAAAATTATCATTTTCAATTAATCTTTCAAAAAGATGAGACCCTATGAAACCTGCCCCACCAGTAATTAATACATTTTGATTTTTTATCATTAAGTTCTGAATAATTTTTTTTAAATTAGTTAAAAATTATATTAATTAAAAGTTTATTCTCAATTGATAAATTCTTCATATTTTAAGATTTAATATAAAAAAAGCTAATATCTATCAAAAACTATTGAATTTCTCAATTTACTTTTAAATCTACGTTATAATTGTTCCGATACCATAAGAAGTAATCTCGAAGACCATCTTCTTGATTAAATTTTGCTTTAAAACCAATTAATTTTTTTGCTTTTGACATATCTCCATAACTATGTAGTATATCACCAGGTCTCGGATCAGTATATTCGATTTTAAGATTTTCCTTGTTAGTTAGTTTTAACATTAGCTTTGCTAGTTCTGTCATTGTAATTGGAGATCCGCATGCAATATTCAAGATTTCCCCTCCAATTTCATGTTCTGCTGCCAATAAGTTTGCTTGAACAACATCCTTAACATAAGTAAAATCTCTTATATTTTCACCATCTCCAAATATAATCAAATCTTCATTTCTAATAATTCTACCAACCCATATTGCAATCACTCCACTATAAGGAGAATCTCTTTGCCTTGGACCATATATATTAAAATATCTTAAACAGGATGCGTTCAATCCATAAACATGATGATATGACTGAATGTAAGCTTCACAAGCTAGCTTTGATACCCCATAAGGTGATAATGGTAATCTCCGCATATCTTCTCTTTTAGGTAAAGTAGGAGAATCGCCGTACACAGAAGCACTTGAGGCAAATATTATCTTTTCAATATCATTTTTTCTAGCTGTGTTTAATATATTTAAAATACCATTAACATTAAAATCATTACACGAGGATGGCATTTTCACCGATTGTGGGACACTAACAAAGGAAGCTTCATGATAGATAATATCGATATCTTTAAATATGTCTAAAAGAAAGTTTAGATCTCTTATGTCTCCTTTTTGAAAATCAAAATTCTTATTCTTAAAAGCATCTTCCAAATTATCTAATCTTCCACTAAATAGATTATCAATACCAATTACCTCCGCTCCCAATTCAAGTAGCTTATCAGTTAAATTACTACCAATAAAACCAGCAGCACCAGTAACAACAATTCGCTTACCTTTAAAAGACATATTAATACAATTCTTTTTTTACTTATAGACTTTATAATACTTTGTTTTTAATTATTTCTACTATTCTTTGAGATGTTTTTCCATCCCATTTCTCAATATCTTGTCCTTTCTTATATGAATCTGATAAAATCTTATCTACATACATTTTCAATTTATTGAAATCATTTCCAATTAATGTGTTAGTCCCTTTTTCAATTGTTATTGGTCTCTCCGTATTTTGTCTTAATGTTAGAATAGGAATTTTAAGATAAGATGCTTCTTCTTGAATTCCCCCGGAATCGGTTAGAATAAATTTAGCATTCATCATCAAATTTAAGAATTCTAAGTATCCTAGTGGTTCTGTTATAACTATATTTGGTTTACTAAGTTCTTCTTCTAGATTAAAGTTCTTTAGATTTTTTCGAGTTCTTGGATGAATAGGAAAGACTATTTTAATTTTTGATTGGATATAATTTAAAGTTTCTATGACTCTTTCGAGATCTTTCTTAGTGTCTACATTTGAGGGGCGATGAATAGTGACTAATCCATAAGAATCACGAATTAAGTCTAATTCTTTATAATAGTTATTTTCACGAGCCATCTCTAAATTTTTGATTAA
>CAYNEU010000055.1:0-2069 GCA_964396275.1 uncultured archaeon
TGTGATATGGCAATGTTGGTGACTAATAAAGTTTTTAATAGAACTTGGGGTAAAATAGCGGGTGACCCTCCAAATAAAGATTTTTGGGAAGATATAATTCCGGCAGTAAAAGCAAAATATCCAAATTTTTTATTTATAGCAGAAGTATATTGGGATATGGAATGGGAGCTTCAACAGCAAGGTTTTGATTTCTGTTATGATAAAAGGTTATATGAAAGATTAGCCCATGAGAATGCAAACGCAATTAGAGCCCATCTAAAAGCGGATTGGACTTATCAAAGTAAGCTTGTAAGATTTATTGAGAATCATGATGAATTAAGAGCCGTAGAAAAATTTGGAGTAGAAAAATCACAAGCAGCAGCGCTTATAGCACTAACTTTACCCGGTGCGAGATTAATTTACGAGGGTCAAACTAGAGGTCATAAAATCAAAATACCGGTTCAATTAGCAAGACCCCCATTTGAAGAAGACAACAAATTATTAATTGGATTCTATCAAAATTTAATAAAAGCAATACCTGGGCGAGATTTTGAAAATGCGAGTTGGGCACTTTGTGAAATAAAATCAATCAATTCTGACGATACCTCATTTTCAAACATCATTTCATATTTATGGTGGATAGATAATAATTATAGACTTATTGTGGTTAATTATAGTGTAATTCCTTCAAAAGCTCATGTAAGAATAAAACCGTTCCATTTTGATACTCATAGATGGAATTTTACAGATTTAATTACAAATAAAAGCTATAGTTATAATGGAGAAGATTTATTTAAACATGGATTATACGTTGATTTAAAGCCATGGAAGGGACATATTTTTAATATAAAAAGGATTGATTAAACTTACTTTAAAAAGCAAGTATCAATTTTTGCTAAGTTCATAAGGAAATCTAAACAACTTAAAAACTTTTATTAGAAGTTAGAAATTTGTGATATTAAAAAAGAATTAAGAACTAAAAATGGGATGGAATGATATGGAATATAATAAAAATTCATTAATTGCTGCTTTAATTGAAAAAGGGGTCAATATCCCAAATCCTTCTTCAGTTGAGATCAGCAAGGAAGTCAATATTAATCTTATTTCATCTGAAAAGGTTACAATACATTCAGGTTGTAAAATCTTTGGCAAAAAGACCCTTATTATGTCGGGGGTTAAGTTGGGTAGTAGATCTCCAGTTACTATTAAAAATTGTCAATTAGGTAGAAATGTTGAATTAAAAGGGGGTTATTTTGAGGAGTCAACATTTCTGGACTCTGTAAATATGGGCGATGGTGCAGAAGTCCGGGAAGGGTGTCTTCTTGAAGAAGAAGCTAATGGTGCTCATACAGTAGGTCTTAAACAAACAATACTCTTTCCTTTTGTTACATTAGGAAGTATAATTAATTTTTGTGATATTTTAATGGCAGGTGGCACAAGTAGAACAAATCACAGCGAAGTTGGTAGTTCTTATATTCATTTTAATTACACACCTAATCAAGATAAAGCAACCGCATCTTTAATTGGAGATGTAGCATATGGTGTTATGCTCAATCAACCCCCTATCTTTTTGGGAGGTCAAGGTGGATTGGTAGGACCAAGTCAGATAGGATATAGTACAACAATTGCTGCGGGTGTTATTTTCCGTGGAGATTGTCCTCAAGGTCATAAGCTTTTAATGGGAAAAGAGCTTCAAAAGGATGATATGAATTTCTATCCAGGTCTATATTGGAGTATTAAGAGAAGAGTAATAAATTGTATTGAATATATCGCAAATATAATAGCTCTAAGACAATGGTACCTAATAGTCCGCTCTAATTTCTTTCAAGGGAGCGATATGGAAAAATTGCTCTATGAAGCTGCGGTTGAAAAGCTTGAAATTATTTATAATGAGAGAATTAAAAGATTCAAGCAACTTGCTAATAAGATGGAAAGATCCATAGAACTATACAAATCGATCATAGACATTAAAACATCAGAAGTGTTGATAAAACAAAAAACAGAACTGTTTCAAAATATAAAAGAAATAGAGAATGGTTTTATTGAATGTTTTTCATATTCTGGTCTTAAAGAAAAAAGAGATGAATTTT
>CAYNEU010000056.1:0-2749 GCA_964396275.1 uncultured archaeon
CTGCTTCTGTAGATCCATTTACAGAAACTCGGATTCAAGACGCGTTAGAGAAGACAATTGAAGGGCGTACTTCCATCATAATTGCTCATCGTCTTTGGACTGTGCGTCATGTCGATAGGATTATTGTACTCGATCATGGAAGGATTATAGAAGAGGGTAATCATGATGAGCTAATGGGTAAAGGTGGGATGTATGCTGAGCTTTATAACACTTATTTCCGCCACCAATCTTTGGAATACATAGAAAAGATAAAAGAAATGATCTAAAAAACCTCATTTCATGAGACATTTAACTGTTGGGATGATAAATACCTAATAAAGTATAATTGTCATTTAGTACCAAGCAATGATTAAAAAAATGTTTTTAATTTAGTCTGTGAAGTTTAAAATTCAATTTTCTTTAACACAGGATATCTCCTACCAATTCCAAAAGCGCTTTCACTTACTTTAACCGTCTGTACCAATTGTCTTCGTTTATATTCCGAATGCAAATAGAGATTTCTTACTTGATTAATAACTTTTTTATCAAATCCTCTCAGTTGTAAATTTTTAGTCTCGGCACCAATTCCTTTCTCAATAATTTCTTCGAGTATAGCATCGAGAATTCCATAAGGCGGCAAAGAGTCACTATCTCTCTGATTATTTCGTAATTCTGCTGTTGGTGGTCGTTCTATTATCCCTTTTGGTATTATCTCTTTTTCTCGATTTATCCAATTACAAAGTTCATAGATTTGAACTTTCAGAAGATCACCTGGGATATTTTTTCCTCCACATGTGTCACCATATAGAGTACAATAACCTACTGCAATTTCGGATTTATTTCCAGTTGATACTAATAACCAATTATACTTATTTGAATAATACATTAAGATATTCGCCCTAATGCGTGCTTGAAGATTTTCATCGGCAATATCAAATGGATGCTTTCCAAGATTTTTTTCTATACCCTCCTCATAAGAAGCAAAAAGGTCATCTATGGGATATATTTGATATTTTATTTTGAGGTTCTCACATAATTTTTGAGCTAAATCAATACTCTCTTGAGATGTGAATCTGGTGGGCATCATAATACATGTAACCTTATCCGATCCTAATGCTGTAGCGCATATGTAGGCCGTAAAAGCAGAATCGATTCCTCCACTTAAGCCCAAGACTACACCTTTAAATATTCCACTTTTATGATAATAATCGTATAAATTTAACTTGAGAGCTTTTAACACCTCATCTTTCCAGTCCATCTTAAAATCTTGTTCATTATCTAAAGGAGAACCTCCTATTTTTACCTCGATCATGGGAGTATCTTCTTTAAATTCTTTAGCTTTAAAAATAATTTGACCGTATTTATTGGTAATGAAACTTTGACCATCATATACTATTTCATCTATCCCACCAACCATATTAACATAGATAATTGGTATTGAAAGCTCTTTAGATTTTCTACATATTAGATTTGCTCTTAGTTTAAATTTGTTGATATGATAAGGAGAGGCATTTATCACAATTAAAATTTCAGCTCCATTATTTACAAGGTTCTCAGCAACTTTAACATCGTAATGCTCATCCCATACATCCTCACATATTAAAATTCCACAATTTACACCTTTTATATTGATTGGTTCAAATTTATCATCAAAAGAAAAGTATCTTCTCTCATCAAATACATCATAATTTGGTAATATTCGTTTGTTTTCAACATGTATTAGTTCATTTCCTTCAATAATTAGAGCAGAATTATAGAAATATTGGACCTTATCCTTCAATTCTGATGGTTTTGTAAATGTCCCAAGAATTATTGTTGCCTTGGAGTTTAAGTTCGTTATATTCTCAATTGCAATTTCATTTTTTTCCTGAATTAATGGATCAAGTATATGGTCCATAAGAGGATACCCAACTAATGTCATTTCAGGAAAGATAATAATATCGGCATTTTGATTGTTTCGAATTATCTCCACAATCTTTTTCTCGTTAAACTCAATATCCCCTACCACGGAATTTATTTGAGCAATAATTATTTTTAGTTTTTTATCTCGCATCATTAAATCAGTATAAAATAAATTTGAAATTATGCTTCCTTTAAACTTTAGAAAAAATTAAAAAATAATTGTTTTAGAATACTTATAATTTTATATAGCGATTTCTTTCCCATTCAGAAACTACTACTCTATAGGCGTCGTTCTCCTCAAGTTTTGCATAGTAGTAATTTTTAAATGCAGTTTCCCCAAATACTTCTTTCATTAGCTCAGAATTTTTAAATTCTATTAATGCTTCATGTAGGCTCCCGGGTAAAGAAATAATTCCTTCTTTTTCCATCTCTTTAGACGAAAGATGATAGACGTTTCTATCGGTAGGTTCCGTAATTTCAATATCATCTGATAATATTCCCTTCAATCCGGTCATTAATAACACACTAAATTGTAAATATGGATTTCCAGATGGATCTGGACACCGAATTTCACATCTCGCTGCATTAGATCGCTCATGAAAATCAGGTACCCTGATAAGTGGGGATCTATTTCGAAAACCCCATGCAAGATAAACAGGGGCTTCATAACCAGGTACAAGTCTCTTGTAAGAATTAGGCCAACTGCTTAAAACGGAACACATTGCACGAGCATGTTTTAATTGTCCCGCAATCCATCTTTTCATTAAAAGCGAAATGTTATCCTTGTCATTTTCATCATAAAATACATTATTTCCGTTCTTCCAGAGAGATTGGTGTACATGCATTCCCGAACCATTTATTCCATCAA